>JAYVKT010000494.1:0-7097 GCA_043768195.1 Chitinophagaceae bacterium
CTTATGTGGCGATGGCAACAGATTTATTAGCACTGACATTATTAACTCCTCCCGGAGAATTAGGTGCTGATGTGGCTATTGGTTCTGCACAGCGTTTTGGTGTGCCATTAGGTTATGGCGGACCTCATGCTGCATTCATGTCTTGCAAAGATGACTTTAAAAGAAATATTCCCGGCCGTATTATCGGCATCAGCATAGATGCACAGGGCAACAGGGCTTTACGGATGGCCTTGCAAACAAGGGAACAACATATTAAAAGAGAAAAAGCAACTTCCAATATTTGTACGGCACAGGCATTACTGGCAAATATGGCGGCAATGTATGCTGTCTTTCATGGCCCCGATGGATTGAAAAATATTGCAAAGAGAGTTGCCCTATTAACACAAACTATTGCTGAGGCAATTGAAGAAAGAGGTTTTGAATTAGTATCAGATAATTTCTTCGATACAATTGTAGTTAAAGTAAAAGATGTTGCAGCGATAAAAGAAAAAGCAGAAAAACAACTTATCAACCTTCGCTATATTGGCAAAAACCACATTGGAATTTCATTGGACGAAACAACGGATGTTGCCGATTTGTATGACCTTATCAATTGTTTTGAAAACGATAAAGACCCTGTGGCGTTTGACATTCACCATGATGTTGAACTGCATCATATTCCTTCTTCATTAACAAGAACATCTTCATTCTTATCTCACCCGGTTTTCAATACGCATAAGAGTGAAAGCCAGATGATGCGTTACATCAAACAACTGGAGAATAAAGACCTTTCACTGAACACTTCGATGATTTCATTGGGTAGTTGCACCATGAAATTAAATGCAGCTTCTGAAATGATGCCATTGAGTTGGACACATTGGGGAAAAATTCATCCTTTTGCACCAACTAACCAGGCAGAAGGTTATAAATATATTATTGACGAGTTGGGTAAATATCTCTGCGAGATAACTGCTTTTGATGCCTGCAGCCTGCAACCGAATAGTGGTGCACAGGGAGAATACGCCGGCTTACTAACTATCAAAGCCTGGCATGAAGCTAACGGTCATCATAACAGGAATGTTATGCTGATTCCGATTTCTGCACATGGCACTAATCCTGCCAGTGCTGTAATGGCAGGAATGAAAGTAGTTGTGGTAAAAGCATTGGAGAACGGTTATATAGATGTAGAAGACTTAAAAGCAAAAGCTACGCAATATAGCAACGACCTTTCGGGCATCATGATTACTTACCCAAGTACGTATGGTGTGTATGAAGAAACAGTAAAAGAAATTACTGACATCATTCATATGCACGGTGGGCAGGTGTACATGGATGGTGCTAATATGAATGCACAGGTTGGCTTAACGGCTCCCGGTTTGATTGGTGCAGATGTTTGTCACCTGAATTTGCATAAAACATTTGCTATTCCTCACGGTGGTGGCGGCCCCGGTATGGGACCGATTTGTGTGAAGGAACATTTGGCGAAACATTTACCCGGCCATTCGTCTGACGGTCTCCGTCTGACGAATGGTAACCAGTCAGACGGAGACCGTCAGACTGGTGCCGTATCAGCCGCCCCGTACGGCTCAGCATCTATTCTTCTTATCAGCTACGGTTATATAAGAATGCTTGGCAATGAAGGTGTAAAATCAGCAACTGAATATGCTATTCTAAATGCCAATTATATGCGGGCAAGATTGGATGGAGCTTTTGACATTCTTTATACCAATCACAACGGCCAATGTGCTCATGAATTTATTGTTGATTTAAGACCGTTCAAAAAATCGGCCGAGATAGAAGCGGAAGATGTGGCAAAACGATTAATAGATTATGGCTTTCATGCACCAACGATGAGTTTTCCTGTGCCCGGAACCATTATGATTGAACCAACCGAAAGTGAAGACAAAGCCGAACTGGATCGTTTCTGCGATGCATTACTTTCCATTCGGGAAGAAATAAAAGCTATTGAAGAAGGCAAGTTTGATAAAAAAGATAATGCATTAAAAAATGCACCTCATACACAGTTTGTGGTAATGGCAGACGAATGGAAACATGGTTATACAAGACAAGAAGCAGCATTCCCGTTATACTATGTTACCCTGAATAAGTTCTGGCCATCTGTTGCAAGAGTAAATAATACACATGGCGACAGAAATTTGATTTGCACTTGTGAGCCGATTGAGAGTTATATGGAAGCAGAAGTGTAAGCAGGTAAACTAATGACAATCAATATATAAAATCATTTCTTCGTCGTTCCGGCATTTTAACCTTAATATTGCACTCTTAATTAATAATACAAAATACAATGAGCGACAAAAATCAAGGAACCGTTAAGTTTTTCAACGCTGAAAAAGGATTCGGATTCATTAAGCATGACGATTCAAACAAAGAAACTTTTGTACATGCCAGCGGTCTTATTGACCAGGTAAACGAAGGTGACAAAGTAGAATTCGACCTGCAGGAAGGCAAAAAAGGTATGAATGCTGTAAATGTAAAAAAGGTAGGCTAAGATATTTTACAACGATAGTTTCATCAAACAAAAGACCCCGCCAAATGGCAGGGTCTTTTTTTATTCTTTAGCGGCAAGTATTATTAGAATCTTCTGCTGCGGCCACCGCCATTTCCGTTACCATTATTCTGTTGGCTGTTACCTTCATCCCTTCTCTCAGTTCGGCGTTGGGTTTGTTCTTGCCGTGGTTGTTCTTGTCTTCTTTCCATTTGCTGTTGAGGTTGGCGCACCGGTTGCTGCTGCCGTGGCTCCTGCCTCCTCTCCATTTGTTGCACAGGTTGGCGGGCAGGTTGTTCTTGTCGTGGCTCCCGCCTTCTCTCCATTTGTTGAGATGGTTGACGTTGCGGCCACCTATTATTCTCATCCCTTCTTACATCCGGCTGACGCACCGGATTACCGGAATTACCATTATTATCATTCCGTCTTTCAAAACGGCGGCCATCATTACTTCCATTATTATTACCGGGGTTAGGAGTTCTATCAGGCCTTTCACCCGGCCTCACAACCCTTCTATCCACATCACGGTTTGGCTGCTCATTGCGATTATCATTTCTTTCAAACCTGCGGTTTTCAGAATTATTGTTATTGCCATTATTATTCTGTGGCTGCCTTACATTATTATCTCTCCTTTCAAATCTTGTGTTATCATTCCGTCTGTCACCGCTGTTATTATTACCTCTTACTGTATTATTATCGTTTCTTCTGAAACCGGCATTACTGTTCCTGTCATACCTTTCAAACTGACGGGGAGAAAAATTCCTGTTGTTATCCTGGCGAACCGCAGGGCGATAAATACTCACTTCATTGTTTCTGAATGTTGAACGGCCCGGTTGATACGATTGACGGAAACGAACAGGATTAATCCTGCCACAATACCTTTCCGCATCATAACGGCGTGGCCCTGAGCCAAAACCATAATTATTACCGTAGCGATAATTATTATTAATAATAGTTGTGTAATTAATAATAGTTATGTTCTGCCTGCGGTCAACATAGTAATCATGAATACGGGGTGATGTAATGTATCGCCTTGGTGCAAAACACCAGAAATCATTAGGAGGCGAATAACCACCAATATTGAAGTTGATACTGATGTTGATCCCCGGTCTTATCGGAGCCCAACCATAATAATCACCACCGTCCCTCCAGGCTACCCAGGCAGGCGACCATTCGTAACCCGGCACCCAATACCAACCATAATTTGCATCCTGATCCCAGCGGCCATAGTGAAAAGGCGCCCATCCCCAGTCATAATCTGATACCCACATCCACTCATAATTATCACTCCACACCCAATGGCCATTGGTACTGTAAGGACGAAAATCGTCGCCGGCATCCGGCACCCATACATAGCCTTGTCCTGGATAATCAACCCAGCGGCCATAAGGGCTTAGCTCGTCATAAAAGTTTGGTAAGAAACATCACGGTCCTGATCGTTATACTGATCATAGTATTGATCGTTGTACTGGGCCGATGTTGTGTTGGAAAGCGAACTGCCAAGGACTATTACCAGTGCAAGGGCAGCCATTCTTAAGATTCGTTTCATGGGCTACAAATTTTTTGAATAAATAAATGTGTACGGAAAATGTTTGTTGCGTACTACAAGGTTTTAGCAAAGTAGTACCGGTTTTCTTCATTCATTTTCGCTTTTTATGACGCTATAATTATGCCATGAAGGGTACTGAAAAACCACCATAGCTTACTTTTAGCAAAACATTGTATTGTTGTTAAAAACGAAATACTCCCCCATACTACAGAAACTGCCACAAAGTTTTTATATTCATATGTTGTTACTCACCAGTCAAACCAACTGCTATGTGGATATTCCAGCTCCGAAATTTTATTCGAAATACATTCCGGCTTCTCACTATCATTCTGATATTTCTGAAGCACCTCATTAAAAACTGGTTCTTTCACAGTTGGTTTCGCCGCATTTTTGATCCAAAGGGTAAAAACCTGACTACCCGCCCACAACGTATCCGCCTTATTATCGAAGATCTCGGGCCAACCTTTGTAAAATTCGGGCAGATACTGGCCGACAGGCCTGACCTTGCTTCTGAACAACTCCGGGACGAATTAAAAAAATTGCAGGCATCGGCCCGGCCTTTTGATAATGATACAGCCATCCGCATTATTGAAGAAGAGCTGGGCGACCCCATCAAAAAAGTGTTTGCACAGTTAGATACCAAAAAGCCATTAGCCTCCGCATCCATCGGGCAGGTTTACAAAGGGGTGCTGCATACCGGCGAAGAGGTAGTGGTAAAAGTGCAGCGACCTGCTATTAAACAAAAAATAAAGCTTGATCTCGTTTTGATGAAGATATTGGCGCAACATGCAGTAAAATCATATCCTGAGCTGGCACACTTTAATGTGGTTGGTTTTGTAGAAGATTTTGGCAACAACATGATGAAAGAGCTGGACTATACAAACGAGGCTTCTAACATGAAACGGTTTGCTGATATATTTAAAGATGATGAAACCTGCTACATACCCATGGTGGCTACTCAATATACTTCGCAAAAGCTGCTGATAATGGAATATGTAACGGGCATGCGGCCCGACAATCCACAGGCATTAAAAGATGCAGGATTCAACACTCAAACAATTGCTGAAAATGGTACACATATCATTTTAAAAATGATTCTCAAGCATGGTTTTTTTCATGCAGACCCGCATCCGGGCAATATTTTTATTCGTGGCGACAACCAGATTGTATTAATAGACCATGGCATGGCGGCAACACTGAAGCCAAAACAAATTCAGGCCCTTATCAACTTTATGCTTGGCTTTGCACAAAAGGATTCCCGCAAACTGACTAAATCATTACTTGCCCTCTGTGATGTTAGTTATTTTAAACATTTTGAAGACCTGGAATTTGAAATAAGTGAAGTGATGAAACGCTACAGCTATATTTCTTACGAACAGGTGGATATGTCGCAGGTAATGTCAGAAACATTCAAGAACATTATTAAATACGATCTGAAAGTACCCGCCAATCTTTTTATGCTGATAAAAACAATTGCCACTATTCAAAAATTCGGAGAAAACCTTAACGCCAACATATCCCTGGCAGACATGGTAAAACCTTATGCTATTGATAAAGTAAAAGAGCAATTTAGCTGGAAAGCCATTCTGAATAAAGTCACCAGTTCGGCGGAAGACTATATTTATTTCCTTGATAAATTTCCCCGGGATGTAAAAGAAGTGATGAGCAACCTGAAACGGGGCGTACTGAAACATGAAATCAATTTGCAGGAAGATAGCTACACTAATAAAGCCATGCGGCAGGGCATCAACCGGCTTGGTTTTGTTTTTCTGTTAGGGCTTATGTTAATCTGTTCCACTTTGCTGATGATGTACAAAGGCGACAGGCAAATCATCCGTGTTTTCTTTTATACAACCGTTATTGTATCAGGATTAACGGCTTTCAGGTTGTTTATTAAAACAAAATTCAGCTAAGCTATTCTTCCTAACTTTAGAACCATAACTATCATTTATGGATCAGCAAATAATCAACCTCTACGATGAGTACACACACAAGCCTCTCAGCAGAAATGAATTTCTCCGCAGGCTTGTACTGTTAGCAGGCAGCACCGCCGCAGCTATGAGCCTGCTTCCTTTACTTGAGGTTAATTATGCCCATGCAGCAGTTACCACCCAGGAAGATTTATTTACAGAAAGAATTACTTATCCCTGCATTAATGGGGACATGCAGGCTTATGTGGCAAGGCCAAAAGAAGAAAAACCATATGCTGCTATTGTAGTAATTCATGAAAACAGAGGGCTGAATGCCCATATTGAAGATGTGGCAAGGCGTGCCGCCAAAGCTGGTTACTTAGCCATTGCACCTAATGCCTTGTCATCGCTTGGCGGCACACCGGAAAATGAGGATGAAGCAAGGGCAAAATTTCAACAATTAAAACCAGAAGACAACCTGCAGAATTTTATAAAAGTGTTCGATTACTTACCCGGCAGAAAAGATTGCAACGGTTTGTTTGGTTGTGTTGGTTTTTGCTGGGGTGGTGCAATGAGTAATAACCTGGCCGTAAATATTCCTAACCTAAAAGCAGCTGTTCCATTTTATGGCCGCCAACCTGCTGCCGAAGAGGTGGCTAAAATAAAAGCTGCTGTTCAAATGCATTATGGTGGATTGGATGAAAGAGTAAATGCGGGCATAGCAGCTTACGAAGAAGCATTAAAGAAAAATAATATTATTTACGAATCATACATTTATGAAGGGGCACAACATGCTTTTCATAATGATACGGCACCAACAAGATATAATGAAGCCGCTGCTAAACTTGCCTGGCAGCGTACGATTGAATTTTTTGGAAAATATTTAAAATAGGTGGCAGTTTATTTAGCAGCATCTAATCTTTTCTGTATCACATTCCAATCAATAACACTCCACCAGGCTTCTATATAATCGGGCCGGCGATTTTGGTATTTAAGATAATAGGCATGTTCCCACACATCAATACCGAGCAGCGGTGTTCCTTTTAAATCACTCACTCCCATCAATGGATTGTCCTGGTTTGGAGTAGAACCTATTATCAGTTTCTTATCGCTATTAAGCAGCAGCCATGCCCACCCACTACCAAAACGGTTT
>JAYVKT010000495.1:0-6383 GCA_043768195.1 Chitinophagaceae bacterium
TATAGTAGAAAAACATAAAAAACAACGAAAATGAGAAAGATTTTGAGCTTATTGACAATCGCCTTAATGGCCTTTTCTTTTGCCGCTTATTCCCAGTTAAAAGAAGGAAAAATTACCGGAACTGTTATTGATGGAAGTACCAAAACCATTGAATCGGCTACCATTACATTACTGAGGGCAAAAGACTCTTCTGTAGTAAAAATGAGTGTGGCAGATAAAACCGGAAAGTATGAGTTTGATGCCGTGCCGGAAGGCAGGTACATGGTATTAATTTCTGCTGTTGGTCACAGCAAAGGGTTTTCTGAAATTTTTGATGTCAACACATCAAGCCCTGCCGTTACAGTAAAAACCATTGAGTTAGTACCTCTTGCAAAAACAGAGGCAACTGTAACCGTTACCGCCCGCAAACCATTAGTAGAACAAAAGCTTGACAGGATGGTGGTAAATGTAGATGCTGCTGCTACGAATGTTGGCGCAACGGCAATGGAAGTATTGGAAAAATCTCCCGGCATTACGGTGGACAGGGATGGCAACATCAGTCTGAAAGGAAAACAAGGTGTGCAGGTATATATAGATGGAAGGCAGAGCTATTTGTCAGGTACCGATTTGGCCAACTACCTGCGGAACATGAATGCAAGCCAGTTAGAACAAATAGAAATAATGACAAACCCGCCGGCAAAATATGATGCAGCTGGCAACAGTGGCATTATTAATATCAAAACAAAAAAGACAAAGCAATTTGGCTATAGCGGAAGCATAGCTTCTACCTGGAGCCAGGGTCGTTATGCTAAAGTGAGTGAGTCTATAAATTTTAATTACAGAAAGAATAAAGTAAACTTTTTTACAAATGTTGGTTACAGTAACCGGAAAAATTTTCAGGACCTGGATATACAGCGAAAGTTTATTGATAATGGTACCAAAGAAGTCAAATCTCTTTTCGACCAGACGGGCAGGCTCAAAGACGGTGGCGAATCCATTAATGGAAAAATGGGACTTGATTTTTTTGTAAATAAAAAGACTACCCTTGGGGCCGTAGTAAATGGGTTTTATAATCCCGGCTATTTCAGCAGTCGCAGCAATGTAGCCATTTCAAACCCGGGCAGTGTATTGTTGAGCCGCACATTATCAGCTACAAGTAATGATAAACAATGGAAACACCTTGGGGCTAATTTTAACCTTCGTCATGTGTTCGATTCTACAGGCAGGGAGTTGACAGCAGATGCCGACTACCTTACTTACAACAGTACCAATGCCCAGGATTTATTTAATAACTATTACAATCCCGACGGTAGCATTTATGCCAAATCTGATACATTGTATGGCAGCCTTCCGCAGGATATAAAAATTTATACAGCCAAGGCAGATTATTCACATCCCTTAAAGAACAATGCAAAATTTGAAGCTGGTATAAAAACTAGTTTTGTGAAAACTGATAACAACGCTGTTTATGACAGCCTGAACAATGGTATAAGGGCAAGAGATATCGGCCGTTCCAATCATTTTATCTATGATGAAAATGTAAATGCAGCGTATATAAACTACAGCAGGCCGTTGAGTAAAAAATTAAGTGCACAGTTTGGCCTGCGCCTCGAGCATACGAATGCAAAAGGTAACCAGGTTACCACCAATGAAAAATTTTCCAGAAATTATGTTCAGCTTTTCCCAACTGCTTATTTGCAGTATGAAGTGAATGACAAGAACAGCTTTGTACTAAACTATGGCAGAAGGATAGAACGTCCGGATTACGAAGACCTGAATCCATTTATTACATTTCTCGATAAATATACTTTTGAACAGGGCAATCCTAACCTGAGGCCACAGTTTGCCCACAACATAGAATTGAGCCATACTTACAAAGGGTTTTTAACAACCACATTGAACTACAATAAAACAACAGATATTATAGAAGAGGTGCTGGAGCAAAACACCGATAAAAACGAAACCTTTGTAAAAAAATCTAACATTGCCAGCCGCCAGCAGTTTGGCATATCTGTAAATGCAGGCGGGCAGATTAAAAAATGGTGGATGGCTAACCTCTGGACTAATCTTTACAATAATCATTATAAAGGAATAGTAAACGGCGACAACATTTCACTCGGTGCTACCACACTGCAGGTAAACCTTTCTAACCAGTTTAAGTTTGAAAAAGGATGGAGTGCCGAGCTAAGTGGTTTTTACACTTCGCCAATGACGGAAGGAGTATTTCAGATAAAAGGGTTTAGCAAAGTAGATATGGGTGTTACCAAACAGATACTAAAAGGCAAAGGCACCATACGTTTGTCGGGAAGGGATATTTTCTGGGGCCAGCGAATAAGGGGCATCAGCCGCTTTAGTAATATTGATGCTGCCTTCCAGCAAAGAAGGGATTCGAGGCAGGTGGCACTTGGATTTACCTATCGCTTTAGCAAAGGTAAAATGGGAAGCAATCAAAAAAGAAAAACAGGTGGTGCAGATGATGAAAAGAACAGGGTGAAAACAGGAGATAATTAAGTATAGCCATAAAGAACAACAACCTTAACTGCGTTGTTTTAAATCCCTTGCTACAGCAGGGGATTTTTGTTTTTATCTATAATGGTTAGTGATAAAAGAAGTTTCAAAAATCCAAAACAATCTTACATTTGAAGAACCCGAAACCACAAACTACAAACCAAAAACTCCTCCCATGCCATCCTTTGATATTGTAAGTAAAGTAGATGCACAGGCATTAGACAATGCTGTAAACGTTGTTACCAAAGAAATTACCAACCGCTTTGATTTTAAAGGCTCACATGTTGTCATCAATCTTGATAAGAAAGAATTTCAACTAAAATTAGAAACAGATGATGATATGAAGATGCGTCAGTTGATAGATGTGCTCATCAGCCGGGCACACAAGCAGGGTATTGCACCCGAGGCATTTGATGCATCCAAAGAAGGGGGGCAGAGTGGTAAAGTGTGGAAAAAAGAAGTGAAAGTAAAAAACGGGTTGATACAAGAAGATGCAAAAAAGATTGTCAAACTCATTAAAGATGCGGGCCTAAAGGTGCAGGCATCCATCAACGATGATTTGGTAAGGGTAACAGGAAAAAAAATTGACGATCTGCAGGACGTAATACAGCTTTGTAAAAATGGAAATCTCGGAATTCCTTTACAGTATATCAATATGCGGGATTAATTGTTTTACACCCAAAAGGAACTTGCACAATTATTGGTAATAAACCCTGCAAATCACTACAAACCTGTTTGTAAGCGGTTGTTTTCTGTTAATAACAAGGTGCAAAACAGGTGCATATCAAAACACCCAAAAATTAGGAAACCGGTAGTTCAATAAGCTATATTTGAAATACAACTGCACGAAGTTTTAGCAATAAAACGGAAGTGCCTGGAGAAACGGAAACCCGTTAAAAGGTGAAAGTAACTCCCGGGGAAACAGAAGCCCGTCAGAAGGTGGAAGTAACTCCAGAAAGCATCGGGTAAGTAAACCAACGGCGCAAGCCGGAAAGTGAGCTGACTTGGTGCTTTCATCTTTTCAGCCACAATGGAATTTGTCAGCCACGAAACAACACGAATTGGCACAAAAAATACAAAGCTGGATTTGTAAGCTTCTTTTAGTGTGTTTTGGTGTGATTTCGTGGCCAAAATGTATTTTCTCTAAGATTTGGCTGCAACCCTTCCCCGGCCTATCTTTGCCGCCCTTAAAATTATTTATTCATCTGTACGGCAAAATCCGTGCAGCCTTCAAAATCATCAAGTTATGAAAAAAGGAATCCACCCCGATGGTTATCGGTTAGTTGTTTTTAAAGACATGAGTAATGGTACCACCTTTATCAGCCGTTCCACTGCCGCTTCAAAAGAAACATTGAAGTGGGAAGATGGCAACGAATATCCCCTGGTAAAGCTGGAGATATCTAACACTTCTCACCCTTTCTTTACCGGAAAGAATATGCTGGTTGACACCGCAGGTCGTATTGATAAGTTCAATAAACGATACGCTAAGAAAGCAGAATAATATTAAATTGTGCAGAGCTCTTGTCATGCTGAGCTTGTCGAAGCATTGACAATGGGTTTTGTTTTTCATGGCTATACTTTAGACCCTCTGATTCTTCAGGGGGTCTGTTTTTTATCAACCTTTCTTGAATATTTCTTCAATATAACAGGACTGAAATTTTATTTTTTCACTTGCATAGATTTAATACAACTTCATTTCATGAAGCACATACTATTTTCGTTTTGTATCTTTCCTCTTTATGAACAAACTCATCTTCACCGAAGAATTTTGCCAGCCCGAAAACCTGCATCCCTTCACCCTCACCAGGCAGATACAGGATATTCGGATAGGCATACTTACCATACGGGAAAAATGGGAGAAGATGCTTGGCCTTCCTTCTTTTGATAAAAAAGAAGATGACTACAAAGACCTGCACCGTTCCATATACATTGATGAAGCAGTAGAAGATGGTATTTGCTATATGATAAATGGCAATGTGTTGCCCACACCCCGGCTGGTAAAAACTATTCTTCGCCTGCAGCCCGGGGAGTTTATTACTACCGCTGTCGGCACTGGCATTGCTTATTGCTTTACCAGAAATGAAATAGCCGACAGGCATAAAATAAAAGTAGGAAAAGCTATTGCCAGCAAAGAAGAAATAAAAACCATTCACCACCCCTGGGATATTTTTCAGCTAAATGATTGGGCCCTGCGGCAAGATTTTAAATTGCTTACCCAAAAAAGAAAATCGCAACCAATTTCTAAAACAAACAGGGTAACCAAACCCTCACAGATTTTTTTGGAGAAAGGGGCAAAGATGGAACATTGCATCATCAACGCTTCCACCGGGCCGGTTTACATTGGGCGAAATGCAGAAGTAATGGAAGGCTGCCTCATCCGTGGCTCATTTGCAATGGGCGAAGCTGCCTGCCTTAAAATGGGTGCCAAAGTGTATGGTGCCACCACTCTCGGGCCCCGCTGTGTGGTGGGCGGTGAAATTAAAAATTCTGTGTTGTTTGGCTATAGCAACAAAGCACATGATGGCTATCTTGGCGACTCGGTAGTAGGGGAGTGGTGCAATATGGGAGCCGGCACCACCAATTCTAATATAAAAAATAATGCCAGCGAAGTAAAAATATGGACACCCAAAGGTGAGATGAATGCAGGTGCAAAATGCGGTGTAATGATGGGCGACTATTCAAGAACAGCAGTAAACACCGCCATCAATACCGGAACAGTAATTGGGGTAAGCAGCAATGTGTTTGGCGCAGGGCTTACGCCAAAGTATATTCCTAACTTTAGTTGGGGCAGCGAAGGAGTAAAGCGATATGAATTTGAAAAAGCACTCCTGGATATTGAAGATTGGAAAAAACTAAAAAGCCGGATGATAGCTGACGAAGAGAAAAGTATTTTGAAATATATATTTGAGAACTTTTAAACCCGAGTAATGAGAAAACAAATTGCCGCAGCAAACTGGAAAATGAATGGTACGTTTCAGCAGGGCGAAAAATTATTGAATGACATACTGGGTGCCGAAGCAGGCCTTGCAGATCACCAGTTAACCATATTCGCCGTTCCTTACCCTTACTTATTAATGACGAGAAGCGAAGTGGAAGAAGAGTGGAACTATACCGTGGCGGCACAAAACTGTCATCATAAAAAGTCAGGGGCTTTCACCGGCGAAGTATCGGCGGAGATGCTTCATTCTATGAATATCAATTACTGCATCGTAGGCCATAGCGAACGAAGGGAATACAACGGTGAAACCAATGCCATGCTCGCCGATAAAGTAAACCTGTGTTTTGAAAGTTTCATCACCCCCATCTTTTGTTGCGGCGAGCCACTCAGCATACGGGAAGCCGGTACACAAAATGATTTTGTAGCCGCACAATTAAAAGAATCACTCTTTCACTTACCGGCAGATAAGGTAAAAACTATCATCATCGCTTACGAACCCATCTGGGCTATTGGCACCGGCAAAACGGCTACTACGGAACAGGCACAGGAAATTCACAAGTATTTACGTTCTGTACTCGCAGCACAATACGGAGAAGCAATTGCAAATGAAATTCCCATCCTCTACGGCGGAAGTGTAAAAGCAAATAATGCCCGGGAATTGTTCAGTTGTCCCGATGTAGATGGTGGATTGGTAGGTGGTGCATCGCTGGTAGCGGCAGAGTTTATTGAAATTATTAAGGCGTTGAAATAAAACCAGGTGCCTGGGTAATTATTAATCATTCATTACCCGTTGGCGGAGTTAATTTTTGAAGTTAGATTCATAGCCCCCAAGAGCCTGTCCCGATTTTTCGGGAGGCGAAATATTAGTAGAAAGCATTTTTTAGTAACCATGTTCGACTGCGTGCTGCCGACGCGCAACGCACGCAATGGCCAGGCGCTTTTGCGAACGGGCAAGGTG
>JAYVKT010000496.1:0-5886 GCA_043768195.1 Chitinophagaceae bacterium
ACGAAGCAAACTTTGTTGGTTTTCTTGCCTGCCGCACTTATAACTCTGCTGTATTCCGCTATTCTGTTTATTACGATATGTTTTATTATGCCGTGGGAGAAATAGTTGCAAGAAGAGATACATCCCTTGCTAAATCCTATTTGGCTAAAGCCCATCCACAGGTGCAGAAAGACCGGCAGGAGTTTGTAGATTTTTACCGAAAATATAGAAACCCGATTGAACCAATTGTGATGTGGGGTTATGGCCATTTTCTGAAAGCTAATAATCAACCCGCAGGAAAAAGAAGTTATAATGAAGTGGTTGCCTGGTTGATTGCTTACTATAAAAAATTTGGAGTACAAGCCCTTTAAACAAAATACACCTGTAGTTGTTGTGGAAGTATGAACAATACTCTTAAATTCATTATTTCATTAGCCATTCCGGTGGCAGTAGGGGCTACTGCCGGTTTTTTTACCGCTACGGGTGTTGACAGTTGGTATCAAACCATCAACAAACCATCATGGAATCCGCCTAACTGGATTTTTGCCCCGGTTTGGACAACACTTTATATAATGATGGGTATTGCTTTATTCCTCGTTTGGAAGTCAAACACAGGTGCGGGGTTAAAAAGAACAGCCATTACATTATTCGCAGTTCAGTTGGGTTTGAATTTCTTTTGGTCATTCATTTTTTTTGATCAGCAGCAACCCGGTTGGGCATTGGTAGAAATAATAATGATGTGGTTAGCTATACTGCTTACCATTTTTGCATTTGCAAAAGTGAATAAAACGGCAGCATGGTTACTGGTTCCCTACATCAGTTGGGTAAGTTTCGCAACGATTCTTAATTATACTATCTGGCAACTAAATGCCCCTATCCCCTAAAGGGGGATTAATACAGCGTATTACTATAGTTAGGTCTCGTATTGGAAACAACTTATTTCCCCTTTAGGGGATGGGGGTTTAAAATTTATTCTTCCACATCATACTCTCTACCGGCCTGTCAGGTTGATTACTGTATTTAGAGTTTTTCTTTTTATCGTACGATACTTCTATCTCTCCATCTACCGGAAAATAAATAAGCTGACCGATTGGCATGCCTTTATAAACTTTTACCGGTTGCTTTACTGAAATCTCCAAAGTCCAGTTGCCACAAAAACCAACATCGCCTTTACCAGCCGTGGCATGAATGTCTATTCCTAAACGTCCGGTAGATGATTTGCCTTCTAAAAAAGGAACATGGGCATGTGTTTCGGTATATTCTGCTGTAACGCCGAGATAGAAAATATGCGGGTATAAAACGATTCCTTCATCAGGTATTTCAAAATAATCAATCTGATTATGCTTTTTTGCATCAATCATATGCTCTTTATAAGTAGCCAGGGTTTTACCAAGATGAACGTCATAAGAGTTGCTTCCTAAACATTCCCTGTCGTAAGGAACAACTTTGATGGTTCCTTTTTCTATTTCTTCCAATATCCGTGTGTCAGAGAGTATCATGTTATATCTTCGGTTTTATTAGTGCAGCAAATTAAACATGAAAAACTGAGGAATGCCTGTTTTTTTTCAACACCAAATTAACGAAGACACCCGGCTGGGAGTGTGGAAGATTGAAGAAACCGAAGAATTTTTTAAAGGCAATGTGCCTTTGCATCGTGAAGTAACACATCCGCACAAGCGGTTGCAACACCTGGCAGGTCGCTTCCTTTTACAATTTCTCTTTCCGGATTTTCCTTATCAGCTTATCGAAATTGCCGATACCCGTAAACCTTTTTTACCGGAGGAGCAGTATCATTTTTCTATTTCTCATTGTGGTGATTATGCAGCAGCTATTGTCAGCCGGGACAAAAGGGTAGGTATTGATATTGAAATACCGGTAGAAAAGATTGGCCGGATAATGTATAAATATCTCAGTGCAAAGGAACATGAACTGTTTAATCTTATTCCGGGTGGTGAGAATAATACTGCTGTTATGAATTATGAGGAGCCAACCCTGCTTTGGTCTGCAAAGGAAGCTGTATTTAAATGGTATGGTAATGGTGGTATTGATTTTCGCAGACAAATTCAATTACTAAAACAGCATGAAGCAACAGAAACAATTGATTGTTTTTTTTCAAAAGATGAATCAGAGTTAATTATTCACTACCGGCAATTTGAGGGGCTGATGCTGGCCTGGGTGGTGAGTTAAAAGTTTACTCGTCATCGGGTTCTATTAGTTTAATATCTTTTATCTCTAAACCTCCGATACCTTTTATATCTCCAATAAAACCAACAGCATTTTTCATCATTATCTCCAATTGTTTTTCTCTTTCACTCCAATCCTTAATAATTCTTACTCTCTCTTTAACTAATTGTTTTTGCATTATAAAATAAGTGTCAAGAATAGCCTCCCATTTTTGCCTAAACTCATTTCCTGTCATGTATTTGTATAGCTGTTCTTTCTTATCACTTACGTTGTCGAGCATTTTGTTCGCCTCATGAACTTTAATTAGGCTATCCCTGAGAATTGAGGCTACTATCTTTGCTTCAGCAAACCCACAAATCCAAATACCTTCCTTTTTTCCAATCTTGTCAATATCTTTTGGTAGCACTGTGGAAACGATAACAGCTAAATCTCCTTTACCCTTTCGCATATCTTCTTTAAGCTTATCAACCCATTTGTTGCTCCAGTTTTTTACATCCTTGCACTCATAAAGAATTTTACCGCATTCCTGCCTAAAATCATTTACAACAATATGAGTAATATCGGCTCCTTCAGCTCCTTTCCCGACCTCACTTATTTGGTCAAATGGAAATTCCTTTTTTAAAGTTTCTTCTAAAAGCAGTTCTGGGGCTTCGCCTTGGGCCTGCATAGACCCTTGATTTATTTTTCTTTCCATCTCCTCAATCAACTTTCGTTGCTGCTCCATTTTCATCTCTAATTTCTTCTTCTCAATGTCAAAATTTTCATTTTGCTTTATTAGGGCTTCGTCGATTAACTTGGGAGTATTTTCAAGCAGATACTTCTTTTTTTCATTCTCCGAATTTCTCTTCAAGTCGTCAAGTTCATTCTTAAGCCTCAAGCCTTCAAGCTCTTTCTCTTCAAGTTGTTTAATTTTCTCTGTTGACTTTACAGCAGTTTCTTCAAGAAAACGCATTTTCAAGTCAGTTTCTTTGGACAACTCTCTTCGAAGATCTACTTCCAATTTTTGTTTTTCTTGTGCTACTTTTTGCTGGAATAGTTCGTTTTCTCTTTTTTTTGTTTCATCTAGTTTTTTTCTCTCTTCAGCGATTATTTTTTTTTCAGCTTCAACTATTTTCAGAGACTCATTTAGTTTTTCTTGATTTTGCTTCTCTAGTTTTCCTTCTACTTCTGAGTAAAGCACTTCTTCAATATCAAACTCGGAAGCACACTTCGGACATTTAATAGTAGTCGGCATTGTAATTCAGTTTTGCTTTCAAATCTACAAATAAAAAAGGCGACTCATTTTACTGAATCGCCTTTAAAAAGTGCCCCGGAACGGAGTTGAACCGTTACGGACCTTACGGCCCACAGGATTTTAAGTCCTGCGTGTCTACCAATTCCACCACCAGGGCAAAAAAGTTTGAAGTTCGGGGTTCTGAAAGAACAGTTGAACTATAACATTAGTGGTTGCCACCATGCCGAAACCTCAAAAAAAATCCCCTCGCTGTTACGAGAGGATTTTCTGGAGCGAAAGACCGGGCTCGAACCGGCCACCCCGACCTTGGCAAGGTCGTGCTCTACCAAATGAGCTACTTTCGCATGTCGGTTGCCAGACTCTTTATCAGGCAATTAAAAGAACTTAGGGGTCGCAAAAATAGGGCATGGGCCCTTTTTAAAAAAATTTAAGCGAAACTTATTTATACTTGGGGGTATATAAACTACTTTCCTGCACCGGTGCTTTTACTTTATCATACCGTTTTGTATAGAGCATAAAGCAACCACCAAAAACAAATGCTACAATACATGCCACTTGCAGATAAAAAAGGAATGCAGAAGACGAAACCCAGTTATGGGCAAAATCTTTGTCCTGAATCTTTTGTAATTCCTGATTGTATTCGTGGTTACTACTCATAATCCGGTTTTGTGTTGCAAAAATAAGGGTTCAGTGTAAAAAATCACTTTGTTTTTCCCACAATTTCATCAAAACGCTTCTTCTTTTTGGCGAAATGCTGCCATACCATATTCTTTTGAAAGTAGCCCGACAGGGTTCCTTTTTTAGTAACAGGGAAAACACTTTTGTTTTGATAAAACAGCCACCATTTAATAAAAGCTAACTGTGCCCTGAGTATGGCAACAAAATATCCTCCGTCGCCTGTTAACAATCCCTTCCATGCAGAAAGAGCATCTAAAAAATTTCTTACCGGCACTATCCATAGTTTTTTTGAAAAGGGCAGGTTTTTCGACATCATTATCCGGTTATTCCGGAAGTTGAGATAGGTTTTTAAGGAATTGCCTCTGGGTAATGTGCCACCGCCTACATGATACACCACAGATAATGGGCAGGAGTATATTTTATAACCGGCTAATTGTATCCGCCAGCATAAATCAATTTCTTCCTGGTGGGCAAAAAAATATTCGTCAAACCCTTTCATTTGCTGAAACACAGCTGGGCGTATAAATAAGGAAGCCCCACTTGCCCAGAAGATGGGTTCCGATTGATCGTACTGTCCTTTATCCTCTTCTGTAATGTCAAATACCCTTCCTTTGGCAAAGGGATAACCGTATTTATCTAACCAGCCACCGGCAGCACCGGCATACTCAAACATTTTTTTATTATTATAAGAAAGAATTTTTGGCTGACAAGCAGCAATAGTTTTATCACTTTCCAACAAAGTAACCATAGGTTGTAACCAGCCTGCCTGCACTTCCACATCAGAATTCAGCAGCACATAATAATCGGCCTGCACCTGTTTTAATGCTTCATTATATCCTTTGGCAAAACCAAAGTTTTGGTTGAAACGGATAAGGCGGATGCCGGCAAAATTTGTTTCTAAAAAAGTAATTGAATCATCTGTTGAACCGTTATCAGCTACTATTACTTCATAGTTGGCATAGCTGGTTTGCAGTACAGAAGGAAGAAATTGTTCGAGATATTTTCTTCCGTTCCAGTTCAGTATTACAATAGCAACTTTGGGCGAGGGGTTCAATGGGTTGAAATATTTATTCAAAAATAAGGTAAGCCGGTTTATCCTTGTTAAATTCGAAATATGTTTAGGCAAATATTAAATTGGAGAACCCTGTTGGCTTTAGTAGCTATATTAATTGTTAGCGGCACCATCATTTATTCACAATACCTGGCCAAAAAAATAGCGAAAGAAGAACGGCAAAAGGTGGAAGAATGGGTGATGGCAGGTAAATCTTTAATAACCAGCCCGGATAATTCAGATACACGGCTTGCTTCATTTATTTTAACAGAGAATAAATCAATCCCCATTATCTGGACAAATGAGAAGGATAGCATTATTGAATATGTTAACCTGGATTCCTTGAAAGCCAGTCAAAGCGGCTACTATGTAGAAAAAAAATTAAAACATTTCAAATCTCTTCACTCCAAACCTATTGAGTGGGTTGATCCCAATGATTCGACAAGGATAAACAGGTATTATTACGGCGAATCGAAATTGCTGAAAGAAGTTCGTTATTATCCCATCATCCAGCTATGTATTGTAGCCTTGTTTATTATCATCACTATTTTTTCTATCAGGAGCAGTTATCGTTCCACACAAAACCAGGTGTGGGCGGGAATGGCAAAAGAAACAGCCCATCAGTTGGGAACACCAGTATCATCATTAGAGGGATGGGTAGAAATGCTGAAAGAAACTTCTGGTAATGAGAAAATAGTGCAGGAATTGGGAAAAGATGTTGACCGGCTACGATTAGTGTCTGACCGCTTCGGAAAGATTG
>JAYVKT010000497.1:0-8590 GCA_043768195.1 Chitinophagaceae bacterium
CATATCAAGCAACGATTCTATCCGTTCTTTATCCTTTGCATTATTTTTAATTACATAGGTTTTATATTCACCAATGCCAGTTGAAACAGCTTCATTAAAATATTTTCTAAACTCTTTTACCAGCTTACCTGCATTCATTGAAGAAATTTCAATAGTGCTGAGTGAAGTGGTGTAATGATGATTGGCTCTGTCAAACAGGGTAAGTGTATCGCCTTCATCATTTAATACGGCGGCACCGCCTGCTCCACCACCACCTTGTTCATACGTCATCCCGATTGCCCCATTGTAGGTAGGATAAGTATCGCCATAAGAAGGGTAATACAAATCAAAAACCTCTTTGGTAAAATACAACCACCCATTGGCATCAAAATACTTTGCATGATTTTTACCAATCGTTACCTGGAAGTCCCGCTGCCAATTAGTGATAACATCATGATAAGGCTGCGCTGCGGGTGCAAAATAATAAGGCTGATTAACTCCCTGCTCATGATAGTCCACATGCACATGCGGCATCCATTCATTATACATTTTAATGCGTTGGCGGCTTTCTATTTGTGTTTGCCAGGCCCAGTCACGGTTCAGGTCAAAATTGTAATGGTTGGTTCTTCCGCCCGGCCAGGGCTCCCGATGCTCCCGGGAAATGCGGGCCGGGTTAGCTTTTTTTCCTACTATTGAATTGAACCAGTTTACATATCTGTCCCTGCCATCAGGATTTAGACAAGGGTCAATAATTACCACGGTATTTTTCAGCCATTCTTTTGTTTTATTATTAGCCGGGTCAACTAAGGACCAGATAGTCATCATGGCTGCTTCTGAACTTGATGTTTCGTTGCCATGCACATTATAACTGAGCCAAACAATGGCAGGAGCATTATCTTCTATTGGTGCTGCTTTGTCTTTTGCAAGGTTGGCAAGGCGTATATTATTCATCCGTATTGCTTCCAGATTTTTCATGTTATCGGAAGAACTTATGAAAGCAAGCAGCAACGGACGGCCTTCGTTCGTTTCGCCATACTGCTGCAGCTTAACATTGGTTGCAGAATTAGCAGCGACATGATTAAAATAATTTACAATTTTAAAATGCGGTGTGTAACGGCTGCCGATTTTATAACCGAGAAATTCTTCCGGTGATTTAAGTTGTGCATGGGAAAAAGAAAACAATAAAACAAGCACTGCCGAAAACAAATGTCGCTTCCTCATATTTTGGTTGATTTTATCCGGCAATATACTGAATGACCCGTTAATTATGTGTGCATTTCCCTGATTACAAATCCGGTCTTTTCAGTAGTTTTATCTGCCACAAACTAAAACTGCCACATGCAAAAAAAATATTGGTTTATCCTTCCTGTTCTTTTAATACTGACCAGTTGTAATACTGCAAAAAAAAGCAACCAGTCCTCCATCAGCATTAATCCCTACCAGTATTCTATACAAAAGAAGATAGTGGCCGAAAACGGAGCTGTCGTTTCAGCCCATCCTCTGGCAAGCAAAGTAGGTGTAGAGATTTTGAAAATGGGCGGCAATGCAATTGATGCCGCTATCGCAACACAATTAGCACTGGCAGTGGTTTATCCCAATGCCGGCAACTTGGGTGGTGGTGGTTTTTTTGTGGCAAGGTTGAGTAGCGGCGAACTTGTTTCCATTGATTACCGGGAAAAAGCTCCGGGCAATGCAAGCCGTGATATGTATGTGGATGCTGATGGCACCCCAAGAACAGATAAAAGTCAGGATGGACATTTGGCGAGTGGTGTGCCAGGAACAGTTTCTGGTTTATTTACTTCACACAAATATGCAAAACTCCCATTTGCCACACTTATTCAACCTGCCATTGATTTAGCGGCCAACGGTTTTACAATAAGCGAAAGGGAAGCAAGGTCATTAAATGGATTACAAAGTGATTTAAAAAAATTTAATTCTGTAATGCCTGTATTTGTAAACAGTGCTGGTTGGAAAGCAGGCGACACCTTAGTACAAACTGATCTCGCCAATACATTAAAAAGGATCCGTGACAATGGAACAGCTGGTTTTTATGAAGGCGAAACCGCAACACTCATTGTAGAAGAAATGAAAAGAGGTGGCGGCATCATCAGCCTTGATGATTTAAAAAATTATAAAGCCAAGCCAAGAGAACCACACTCATTTAATTACAAAGGATATAAAATAGTTGGTATGCCGATGCCGAGTAGCGGTGGCTTATTGTTGCACCAGATGATGAAGATGATAGAGGATAAAAATATCAGCGCAATGGGTTTTCATTCTGTACAAGCTGTGCAATTAATGACGGAAGTAGAACGCAGGGCCTTTGCCGACCGGGGTGAATACATGGGCGATGCAGATTTTTATAAAGTACCTGTAGCCAGATTGACCAGTGATGCATATCTGCAAGAAAGAATGAAGAATTACAATCCGGCAAAAGCTACTCCCAGCAGCGATATAAAACCGGGTGCCTTACTAAGAACGGAAAGCGAAGAAACCACCCACCTGAGTGTGATTGATAAAGATGGGAATGCCGTGGCAGTAACTACTACACTTAATAATTCTTACGGTAGCAGAACCGTGGTAGGCGGTGCTGGTTTTTTTATGAATGATGAAATGGATGATTTCAGCATTAAACCTGGTGTGCCAAATATGTACGGTGCCATTGGTGGTGAAGCCAATGCCATTAAGCCCGGTAAACGAATGTTAAGTTCGATGACACCTACCCTTGTTTTAAAAGATAATAAACCATTCATTGTTGTTGGCACACCCGGCGGCACTACTATCCCGACACAGGTGTTTCAGACATTAGTCAATATTCTTGAGTTTAATATGAGTACCGAAGATGCGGTGTATAAACCAAAATTTCATCACCAGTGGTTGCCTGATGAGTTATATGTTGAAAAAGGGTTTCCGTTAGCAGTTCAGGATGCTTTGAATAAAATGGGATATGTGCTGAAGCAAAGAAATGGTATTGGCCGTACAGAAATAATAAAGGTATTACCCAACGGAAAATTTGAAGCAGTAGCAGATAACCGGGGCGATGATGCTGCGGAAGGTTGGTAATGCCAATTAATAACCTGCCTGCCGGCAGGCAGGTTGACAATTAAAAATTAATAATTATGTCCTCAGTAGGAAAAGAGTTTATTGAATCGGCAACTAAGCGGTTAAAATATTACAAAGACCTCGGCGATAAAACATTTGAACAATTAGGCGATTGGGATTTTCATTATCAGCCAAATGAAGAATCAAACAGTATTGCCATCATCATTCAGCACATGGCGGGTAATATGCTGAGCCGCTGGACAAATTTTTTAACCGAAGACGGTGAAAAAGAATGGCGGCAGCGGGATGATGAATTTGCCATACATGAATACAAGAAGGAGCAATTACTGGAACTGTGGGAAAAAGGCTGGACTTGTTTCTTTGATGCAGTTGAATCTCTCAAGAAAAAAGATTTAAAGAAGACCGTTTATATCCGTCAGGAGCCATTGTCTGTTATTGATGCCATCAACCGGCAACTGGCTCATTACCCCTATCATGTGGGGCAAATAATCCATATTGCTAAAACAATAAAGGGGAAAAACTGGAAAAATCTTTCTATACCAAAAGGCGAATCATTGATTTACAACAACAGTACTGAAACAAAAGATCCGGCTAAGAGCTACTGAGGCTTTACTTTACGGGATTTAATGGCTACTTTTGCCGCTTACACCATTCGCTTCCCTATTATGAAAAAAATTTATTTTCTCTTCGCCATTATACTGACTGCTTTATATGCTAACTGCCAGGTTGAATGGGCAATTTTTGCAGGGCCGCAGGCTACTAATACCAACTATGTAATACAAGGCGCCAAACAAAAAAGTGAATCCAAATATGGTTTGCAGGCCGGCGTAGCTCTTAAAGTTCCGTTTGAAGGCAATTTATTTTTTGCACCCGAAGGCTTCTATAGCCTGAAAGGTTATAAGATAACCTACAATCGTTTTGTCTATCCACCCAGTGTTAACGCTGTTGACAACAATACCACATTTCATTGTTTTGAACTGGCGGCTTTATTGCAATATGATTTGGGGAAAAATTCAAGCCATTTTTTTATTAAAGCCGGCCCTTCATTAGATTTTCAATTGTTGGGCAAAGAAAAATTTAATGAGGTTGGTGGAGTTTCCGTTAACAGAAGTATGAAATTCGGCCCTGGAGAATATGGTCGTTATTCCGCCAACCTGTTAGCAAAATTAGGTTACGAAACTGCCAGCGGTTTTATGATCCTTGCACACTATACTCATGGCGCTGCCAATCTTAATAATGCAGACGGAGGCCCTGCTTTTCGTCACCGGGCTTATGGTATTTCTTTTGGCAAATACCTGAACCGGAAGAAGGTAGTAATTGATACAAAAAATAAAGAGTAAAGGAATTCTTCATACAGGTTGTACATATCTATAGTGATGGGCAATAGATTGCTGCGCCAAAGTTTCATAAATTTAGATGTTGTTGCTATTTATGTAAAGCCTATGGTGACTGCATCAGTAATTTATATGAACCATCTGCCTCTGCAAAACTCCCGATTCGCAGTTTTATTTTATTGCTTCATTTTTTGTAACTTTATAAAACACAAATAAAAAATTATGGGCAAAGTGATAGAAAACAAGAAAAAAACAAAACTATCCAGTCGTAAGAAGAAAGGTGTAGATATGACCGCTTATGCAGGAAAGGTAAAAGCCTTTCAAAATGTTGATGCCAAAGCTTATCAGCAAAAAATAAGGGAATAATGATAGAAAGACTGATGCTTGACACCAATGTCGTTATTTATAGTCTTGGCGGCAACGCTAGTGTTACTAAACTTATTACCAACAAAGAGCATTTTATTTCAGAAATTACAGAAATCGAATTATTAGGTTTTCATAAGCTGACCGGGGAAGATGAAAAGGTATTAACTGCTTATTTGCGTAATGCTTTTGTAATTGGCCTTAACTCCAGTATTAAAAATTCCGCAATTATTTTAAAGAGAAAGTACAAATTAAAGACCGTTGATGCCATCATAGCTGCCAGTGCTATACATTTTGATTTACCTCTTATGACTGCCGACAAAGAATTTCAAAAAATTGATGAATTAGAAATTATTTTAATTACTCCATAGTAATATAGCCAGTTGGCTTGGCCGAATCCACCACTTCGCAGTTTTATTTTATTGCTTCTATCAATAACTACCTTCAAAATTTTCAATCTCAAAATCTATTCCATTACAAGGAAAGAAATTATTCCTACCAATAAAAAGTGAAAAAATGACCTCCGCCACTTTTAGGTCACAAATTTGAAGCATCTTGGTACTGAATTTGCCTAAAGGGTACGATTACCTATTTTTACAGCTTAAATGACTGACTCTGAGGAGATTTAAAAAAATATTGAAATGGTTTTTTCTGTCCCTGCTTTTACTCATTGTGGGGCTGTATATTTTTATCCAAACCCCATTTGGACAAAACTGGATAGCCCGGCAGGTAACCAAGCGGCTTAGTCGTGACCTGCAGACCAAAGTAACTATCGGTCATGTCAATTTTTCCCTGCTCAATAATATGCACCTTGAACAGGTGTTGATAGAAGACCGGAAAGGCGACACTTTATTATATGCCGGTGATGTAAAAGTGAGGATTACCGACTGGTTCTTTTTTAAAAAGGAGGCCGAGTTGAAATATATCGGTTTGGAAAATGCGGTCATAAAGTTTCAACGAACAGATTCAGTCTGGCGGCAACAGTTCATCTTCGATTACTTTTCTTCTCCTTCTACAACCACAAAAAAGAAAAAAGCCGGTATTCAATTCAATTTAAAAAAGGTTGAATTGAAAAATGTTACGTTCATAAAAAAAGATGCCTGGTTGGGAGAAGATATGACATTGCAAGTTGGCGGCATGGATATGGATGCTAATATGCTAAGCCTATCAGGTAATCAGTATGAAATCAATTCGCTTATTCTGAAAAACCCATTGGTGTCCATACACAGCTACTCAAAACTTAAACCAAGGGATTCGTTGAAAATGATTGACCCGGTTGAAGAAATTAAAAAAGCCGTGTCATGGAACAACGGAAAAACCATTTTCAAAATTGCAGATTTAAAAATAATCAACGGCACTTTTAAAACAGATAAAGGAACTAATCAGCCGCTTGCCTGGTTTGATGGTAAGCATATTCTGTTCACAGAAATAAATGGCAACCTGAGCAATGCAAGTTTTATTGGCGATACCATTTACTCCAAATTGAAATTAACTGCCAAAGAAAGAAGCGGACTGGAATTGAAAAATCTTAGTGCAGATGTAAAGTTCACACCCACAGGCATGGCTTTCAGCAATATGGATTTGGTTACCAACAAAAGTACTCTTCGCAATTATTTTTCCATGTCGTATGATGATATGAAAGACCTCGGCAATTTTATTCATAAAGTAAAATTAGCTGCTGTCTTTGATGACTCGTATGTGGATAGCGATGATATTGCCTTTTTTGCCCCGGCCATGAAAACCTGGAAAAAGAAAATAAGCCTGAAAGGAAAAATCAGGGGCACAGTTGATGATCTGGTTGGAAAAGATTTGCTTGTGCAAGCAGGTAACAGCACTTTATTAAATGGCGACATCACGATGACCGGGCTGCCCAACATCAATGAAACCTTTATTGATTTTAAAGCCACTGATTTCAGAACTACCTACAATGATGCCGTTTCAATAGTCCCGGCTATGCGCCGGGTTACCAATCCCGACTTACGAAAAATTCAATACGTAAATTTTAAAGGAAGCTTTACCGGCTTCATCCGTGACTTTGTAACTTTTGGCACCCTTCAAACTAATCTTGGCAATCTTACCACAGATATTAATATGAAACTGCCTGCCGGTAAGCAACCGATTTACTCCGGCAGTATTGCCACTGATAATTTCAGGTTGGGAGAATTTCTTGGCGATAATAATATTGGCTCTGTATCACTCACCGGCACTATAAAAGGAAGTGGGTTTAGTGGCAAAAACCTGAACACCTCAATTGACGGAACCATCCGCTACGCCGATTACAATAATTACCGGTATAAAAATATTAGTGTAAAAGGCAAATTGGATAAACAACTGTTTGAAGGGGTAGCTTCCATGCGAGATGACAATGCCGACCTTACACTATATGGCATTATTGACTTTAATGAAAAAATCCCCAGGTTTAATTTAATAGCCGATGTGATTAGTTCCAATCTGAAAAATCTGAAACTCACTAAAGATAGTATTGGCTTTGCGGGCAAACTCAACATCAATTTTACCGGCAACAGTCTGGATAATTTTTTGGGTGCGGCAAGAATAACAGAAGCTGAAATTACAAAAGACGGGCATAGATTACCATTCGATTCGCTAATTGCTACCGCTGAATATATTGATGGTATAAAAAAATTAACAGCGGTTTCAAATGAATTTGAAGCAAAAATAGAAGGTGATTTCAGCCTGGCTGATTTGCCCAACGCTTTTACTTTTTTCTTGAATAAATATTATCCTTCCTACGTAAAAGCCCCAAAACGATACCCCAAAAATCAGGATATCAAATTTAATATCACCACTTATTATGCCGACGAATACCTGCAGTTGATTGATTCCAGTTTAACTGGTTTCAATAACAGCCATTTTGAAGGCAATCTTAATCTTGCCCGTAACGAACTAAACTTTACAGCCGAAGTACCGCAGTTTAAATTCAAGCAATACAACTTTGATGAGGTAAGGCTTTCTGCGAAAGGAAACAGCGACAGCCTTTTATTAACCGGTGAAACAAAAAACATAAGAATTAACGACAGCCTGAATATCCCTTTTACTTTTTTTACCGTTAATGCAAAAAATGATTCATCAAAAGTAAGCATTAACACCAGTGCTAACCAGGCGGTGGAAAAAGCAGATCTTAACGCATTGGTGCTTACCTATAGTGATGGCGTAGAAATTGAATTTGACCCATCCAACTTTACCGTTAATGGCAAAGCCTGGACAATTGACGAAGCCGGTGTATTAAAGTTTAGAAAAAATACTGCTGCAAGCGGACAATTAGTATTAACGGAAGGCGAACAAAAGATATTGCTAAAAACCCAGCAGTCAGGTAAGGGTAATTGGAACGACTTAAAGGTTGAGCTAACAAAAGTAAACCTCGGCGATTTTGCTCCGTTCTTTATGCCCAAAAACAGATTGGAAGGATTGCTTTCGGGTAACATACTGGTAGAAAACCCAACCAACGATTTAAAAATAATATCAGATGATATAAGAACACAATACCTGCGGTTGGATAATGATTCACTCGGGGAAGTGAAAACAACACTGGCCTATGATAACAAAACTAAAGAACTGAAAATAAAGGGCAGCACTATAAACCAGGAAAACTATCTTGGCTTTGATGCACAAATTTTTCTGGGACAAAATGCCAAAGACAATATCATTGCACTGAATGCAAAAAACTTTCAGATAAAAATATTAGAACGGTTTTTGGGTACATTATTTTCTGATATGCAGGGATACCTGACTGGCGATATACAACTTGGAGGAGAGTTTAAAAATCTTGCAGTAAGCGGAAAAGGAAGACTAAAAGATGCGGGGCTAAAAGTAAATTTTACACAATGCTTTTA
>JAYVKT010000498.1:0-9066 GCA_043768195.1 Chitinophagaceae bacterium
CATGGGGAAATGGATAACAACACCAGTACTTTTCCCATACAAAGTGAAAGAATGTTTAATGCTATAAAAGGAAATGGAGGCACCGTAAAATATGTAAGCCTGCCATACGAAAGCCATGGTTATCAGGGGCGGGAAAATATTTTGCATATGCTGAACGAACAGTTTAACTGGCTCGAGAAGTATGTGAAGAATGCCGGGAAGAAAGACGAGAAGAAAGGGTTCTGATATTGCCTTATAGTTTAATCTGCATTTACTCAGATGTATTTGTAAAACTGTAAGCGGGGCAATTATTTTTATTGCCCCTCATTATTCTGCAAGTAGACAACTCTATATATGTATGTCCTTTTTTGCCACCTTTTCCTTCTACGGCTCGTCTCTTGCTGGTCAACAAACTTTGTTTAAATTCGCAACTACACCATTTCAGGCTATGCCTGCTTAAATAATAACAGTACATGAAAACTCTTAGCCTATTACTTGCCTGCACTTTTAGTTTTTCAACTTTGCTGGCACAGCCGCCACAAGCAAGTACCTACACGGTAGATGACATTGGCCTGCCTGCTGAAATGAATAAGCAGGTTTGTATATCCGGTATGAAATTTTATAACGGCCAGCTCTATTTTGTTTCAGAACGCTGCCCATCAATTTTTGTTTTCGATCCTGTAAAGGCTGTTATTAGTAATACTATCACCCTGCAAGTGCCGGCAAATTTTGAAATGGAAGGCATGACATCGTACAAAGACAAATTGTACCTGGTGTCCGAAAACATTGCTGCCGTGTATGAAGTAACCATTACAACTGGTGCAGTAAAAATTATTCAAACCTCTATTGCGCTGCCGGAAAAATCTAAAGATGGTGATGGTATGGAAGGAATAGCCGCCAACGAAAAAAATAATAAATTTTATCTGTTGCGTGAAAGAAATGAAGATATGTCGAAGTCACAACTTTTTACATTCAGCATAGAACCGGGCAACGAAACTTCGCCATTTGTATTAAAGTATGAAAGCATGATTGAGCTTCCACTGGAAAACCGGCAATGGAGGTACTCTGATATTTGTATAGACAGCGCCACTTCAACGTTGCTTTGCCTGAAATCCTATTCGAAAGGAAAATTCCGTCAACAGTTTTTAGAGTCAATTGAAATAGATACTACTGGCAAATTATTAGTTGAAACATTAAAGAACATCCCCGTAGAAAATTTTACAGATGTTTCCAATTCGTATAAAACACAACGGTTTAGCATGAATCTTGAGGGCATTACGATAGATAATAACGGAGCAATCTATATTGTCAGTGACAATACATCCGGTAAAGCAAGCTGTGAGTTGGAAGCTAAAGAGAAAACAATACTGCTGCAATTAAAAAAGAAATAGACTCTATTTTTTTGCAAACTGATAAGCCCACCAAATAAGCAGGAGTTGCAATGGTAACCGAATTACTGTTATCCACAAATAAGGATTTTTATCCTGCTGATAATTCAGCATCATCTGCACATTAGCCGGAAATACCGCTACTAATAAAATAATGATCCCCCAGGCAGCCAGTTTCCGGGTTTGTGCAGGCAGCAATAATAATCCTAATACTATTTCTGCCGCACCACTGATGTAAATAAGAGTGTGATGCCCGGGCAACCACGGCGGCATCATCATTTTATAAAAACCAACATTGGCAAAATGATTAATACCCGCTAGCACATAAAGAGCAGCCATCGTATAAAGAGCTATTTTTTTCCGATTATTCATTTGCTTTACAATTTACAAGAATACCGTAATTTGTTTTATGGAAAAAGACACCCCCTTAACCAGAAAAATAATTATAGCCATCATTGCGGCTACTGCATGGTTTGCCCTGGCCTTACAATTAAAGATTTCCATGGGCACCACATCCCAAACAGGGTTCAGCACTATTAAAACGGTGACCAACTTTTTCAGCTACTTCACTATTCTTAGCAACCTGCTGGCAGGTATCAGCCTTACCGTTACTTTGCTTACTCCGGCATCCCGGGTAGGTTCTTTTTTTTCAAAAATACCTGTACAATCCGCCATTGCTGTTTATATTTTTATAGTTGGTTTAGTATACAATCTTGTCTTGAGAAATATCTGGGAGCCTGAAGGATGGCAGTTAGTAGCTGATAATCTTTTACATGTTGTTGTTCCGGTTCTATATGTTTTATATTGGCTTTTTTTCACTCCAAAAAATATTCTACGCTGGACTAATATTTTGCCTTGGCTCATTTTTCCGGCTGTATATTTAATTTACTCATTGATAAGAGGGTTGGTTACCAGCTGGTATCCGTATCCTTTTATTCACGCCGGCAATCTGGGTTATGGTAAAGTCACTATCAATTCCTTATTTGTATTAATTGCAATTGTTGCTGTTAGTGTTGGTGCTATTGCGTTCAACAAGCTAACAAAAAAGATTAGTTCCCATTAGAGAAAGTTAAAAGAACCTGAAAAGTCTATCCGGCACAACCATTTGGTACAATTTTGCGACTTTTGTAAAGTGCTATGAAAAAAAATCTACTTCTAGTTATTATTACAGCAGCAGCGGCTCCCCTATTTGCCCAAAAAATAGACAGTATTTATTTCCACCTATATACTGACAGCCTGAAAAAGGGACAGCATAATTATATTAATGTAGATGGAAAACTATCTAATGGCAGATGGACGCCCCTGACAAGTAAAGATGTTCAATTTTCCTGCTCCACTGCCACATTTTCCGGCAACGAGTTAATCATCCCGGTTGATTTTAAAGAAGAAAAAGTAACCGTGAAAGCCGCTTTAAAAAAAAATCCTTCTGTTTGGATAGAAAGGATAATCTGGATAAAAATAAAACCCGACGGCGACCTGCCTACTAAAGAAGAAATAATGAGTGGCGCACCACCACGAAAAACGAAGAATAAGAACCGCTGATTTTACTCTTTCTATTCCCTGCTTAGTTAAACTTTCATACCCTTATCTTTGCGGCGGCAGGTCTTACACGACCAGCTCCTGCTGAACCCTCCCAGGGCCGGAAGGCAGCAAGAGTAGGTGGTTGAGCGGTGCGATGTAATCAGCCTGCCATTTTTTTTGCCCCCATCCCCTAAAGGGGAGATAAAAAAACCAACATGAAATTTTTTATTGATACAGCCAACCTGGCTCAAATCAAAGAAGCAAACGAGTTAGGCATTCTTGATGGTGTTACTACCAACCCATCGTTAATGGCCAAAGAAGGCATTAAAGGTGAAGCAGCAGTGATGAACCATTATAAAACCATTTGCGAAATGGTGGATGGCGACATTAGTGCAGAAGTTATCAGCACCGACTTTAATGGCATTGTTGAAGAAGGTAAAAAGTTAGCTGCTATCCATCCAAACATCGTGGTAAAGGTGCCGATGATAAAAGATGGTATAAAAGCTATCAAATGGTTTACTGATAATGGTATCAGAACTAACTGTACGCTGGTGTTTTCTGCCGGGCAGGCTATATTAGCTGCCAAAGCCGGTGCAACCTACCTCTCTCCTTTTATTGGCCGTATTGACGACAGCAATTGGGATGGTGTTGATTTAATAGCCCAGATTTCACAGATATATTCTATTCAGGGGTTTAAGACACAGATATTAGCCGCTTCTATCCGCAATGCCCTTCATATTGTAAGATGTGCTGAGGCCGGCGCCGATGTTTGCACCTGTCCGTTGGATTCAATACTTGGATTATTAAAACATCCACTTACAGATATTGGGCTTGCTAAATTTTTAGAAGATGCTAAAAAGACGGTGTAAAGCAGCAACCCACCCCATTTATCTATAGGTATAGGTCGTTTCAATTCACCCCTCCAGGGAGGGGAAGAGTATTAATGATTATTGTGTCTTACAAAAAGGAAATTTTCACACCTCCCCTTCAGGGGAATGAGAAATCATAAACTTAGAAACTAACAGCAGGGGCTTATCGCTGAAATGCGGAATTCACTCTTGCAAACCCAATCAGTTCATCAGCCCTTGCACCAAATGGACGGAAGTACACCAGCACCATGTAGCTATTCTCTGTTCCCCAATAATTTCCTTCTGTATTTTCGAATGAAGGTTGAACGCCGTCTTGCTTTTTATCTGTCAGCGTTACATAAGAGTAATTATAATAGCCCTGCTTCAGGTACAATTCTTTTTCATACACTCCCTTCTCTTCACTAAAACTCATCCGGGAAGCATCATTTTGTTCATAGTTGGTCAGTTCACCAAACACATACACACTTTTTCCCTCGTAAGCTTTATTGCCCGGAGGAATAAAAGTAAAATGTGTCCATGCATAATCACTCTGCCAGTAGGGATTGCTGTTGTCACGGTTTTCAATAGTGTAAATGCCATTGAAATCCCGGTAGTAAACATATAACTGCTGACGGCGTTCCCCATCCGGCTTTATGTAAACATCTACCCGATCGCTGGTATCAGAATCCACCAGTTTATCCATTCTTTCACTCATCAGCCGCAGGCTGCGCAGGTCAATCCACCGCCACTCTTTTCCCGATGGAAAAGTGGTATTCTCTTCATCACTGTATTCAAAATAATTGCCTCTGAAAATGGTAGGCCTGTCAATGATTGAAGAGGATGACCAGGTATTATTTTGCACAACTACCACTTTTAAGTCCTGCGGCGAAAACGTATTGATTTGAGCATTGACCGTATTCACCACCACCTGCACCCGTTGGTGTGTCCTGAAAAAATTAGCATTGAAGGGTTGGGTTATCTGTGCCGAAACTGATGCCTTATTGTTAACCACTAAAAACCTTTTAGTAAGAATCAGTTTGGAAGTATCATCATTTAAAAAAACTTTCAACAGGTAATTGCCGGCTTTGGTGGGGCTGGAGTTGCGTTCCGGAAAAGCAACCTGGTAATGCGTATATCTTGTTTGAACAATAGATGAATTGCGGTAATTCGTTATCCGGTTGCTTTGAAACCCCCTGACGTAATCGAATGTCTGTACATTGGCCGGTTTCCAATCTGCATTGCACAGTTGAAAACTGTAATAGTAATATTTTACATCAGCATCCATATCATCAAAGTGCAGTTCTAACTGATCGGTGCTATTGAGAACAATAAAAGGATAACTGTAAATGTCGCCGTACTTGTGGAGCTTTACACTACGGATATTGGATTTGTAAATATGATCTGGTAACTGTGCATTAGCAGCAGATATATTTAGAATAAAAAGTAAGAAAAATATTTTTTTCATCCTGAGAGAAAGTGTAATTAGTTCACAATATTGCAAAAATCAGGCGAAAAAGGGGCGAAATCTTTTTAACCGGCTTATTTTTGATACAGACAAACAATTTAATTTGAAGGTTGCAGGCTTTATAGCAAACCGCATAGCATTTAATCAGCAGAAATCGTTTTCCCGGTTTATCATCCGGCTGTCCACTGTTGCCACCATTATCAGCGTAATGGTGATGATAGTAACACTGTCGCTGGCCAACGGTTTTCAGGAAAAAGTGGGGCAAAAAGTGTTCAGCTTTCTGGGGCATATCCGCATTCAGGAAAAACAACCCGACAAAGCCATTATTTCTGAAGAGTCGCCGATTATTAAAAATGATGCCTTGATTGAAAGCATTCGGCAAAACCCGGATGTGGAAGACATCTACCCCTTTGCCACCAAGTATGCCATACTGAAGACAAAAGATGAAATAGAAGGTGTGCTGTTAAAAGGGTTAGATAAAACGTATGACTTTAACCGCCTGAAAGATTTTATAAAACAAGGCCGCCCTGTTCAGTTTAATGACAGCACTTACAGTCGTGAAATAATGATCTCTGCATATACATCGGCACAACTTAAACTGAACATTAATGATAAAATTCTGATTTATTTTATCCGGCCCGATGGACGGATGCGGCCGGATAAGCTGACGGTAACCGGTATTTATAAAACCGGCATTGAAGAATATGACAAAACATTTGCCATTGGCGACATCAAACTTATCCAGCGGCTCAATGACTGGCAGGAAGATGAAGCAGGCGGCTATGAAATTTTTTTAACTAACTATGCTGACCTTGCCGAAAAAGAAAATAAAATTTATGAGACAGATAATTTTCCCCCAACCTGGGATGCTGTAAGTGCCAGAAGAATTTCACCCAACATCTTCGACTGGTTGAACATGCAGGATACCACCCGCAATGTACTTATCGGTTTTATGGTTATTGTTGCCATCATCAACCTGATAACCTGCCTTATCATTTTAGTACTGGAAAGAGTAAGAATGGTGGGTGTATTAAAATCTCTCGGTGCTACCGACTGGACAGTGCAGAAAATATTTCTCCGGCATTCTGCCTTTATCACCATTACAGGTGTTGTAACAGGTACAGCACTTGCTCTTGGCCTGCTTTGGCTGCAGCAGGTAACGGGTTTTATTAAACTTAAAGAAGAAGCCTATTACTTAGATACTGCTGCGGTAAAAATTGTGTGGTGGCAGGTAGGCCTGGTGGCAGGCGGAACACTGCTGATTTGTTTTTTAGTACTGCTTATTCCATCCGTGCTGGTAAGAAAAGTGCAACCGGTGAAAGCAATACAGTTTAGGTAAGAATAAGATTTTGTTACTACCATTTTAGTAATTTTGAAAATATTTATAACCCGATCAATGGACTATATTACCAATATAAATAATATACTTAAACCACAAACTACTGAAAAGGAAATCATTCTCGATCTTTTTGCAGGGTGTGGTGGCTTATCGCTTGGCTTTGAAGCAGCAGGATATAAAACGATTGGCTTTGAGATGGATAAGGCTGCTGCTGAGACATACAATAAAAACTTAGGTAGCGAATGTCATGCTATAAAACTCGGCATAGGCTTTGATTATCCGCATGCTGAAATAATAATTGGTGGCCCACCATGTCAGCCGTTTAGTGTAGGTGGACACCAAAAAGGAATCGAAGATGCAAGAGATGGTTTTCCAATTTTCATTGATGCAGTAAAAAAATTGAAGCCCAAAGTATTTATGTTTGAAAATGTAAGAGGCTTGCTTTATACAAATAAATGGTACTTCGAATTGGTAATTCATGAATTAAGAAAACTCGGTTACTTAATTGATTACAAATTATTAAATGCCGTTAATTTCGGAGTTCCTCAAAACAGGGAAAGATTGTTTGTTTTCGGACATAGAGCTAAGTTTAATTTTCCCAAACAACATTCAAAAAAAGTAACAGTTGGTGAAGCAATTGGAGACATAATGTCTACGACACCACCAGAAAGCAAGTTTCTTAATGCTTCTATGGATGCTTATGTTGCCAGATATGAAAAAGCTTCTGATTGTATCAATCCAAGAGACCTGTATCCAAACAAACCTGCCCGAACACTTACATGCAGAAACCTTGCTGGAGCAACAGGTGACATGCAAAGAGTAAAACTTAAAGATGGAAAAAGGCGAAGGCTTTTACACAGAGAAGCTGCCCGGCTTCAAAGCTTTCCGGACTGGTTTCAGTTTGCTGGAACTGATACACAACAATTTAACCAGATAGGAAATGCCGTCCCCCCCCTTTTAGCATATCAATTAGCCCTCGCCATGAAAGAATGCTATCAAATGGCAGAATTTTATTCAGCAGAAGAAATTTTAGAAAATAATTTGCAGCCGAATCAAGTGCTAACCCTTTTTTAACAATGAAGAACTACATCAGCAACAGAAATAAATCAAAGGCCATTCAAAAAATAACTAACGAAGCTCTTTACATTTTAGAAAGTGTAGGAATTCCTTTTAAAACAAAATCTGAAAGAGGCTTAGAAAGAATGGCAGTTTGTTTTCTTGCGGTTGCAGGAATAACTAAAGACTGGAAAAAAGCAAAGAGTTTAGAAGATAATATCCATCTTAAAACAAGAGATATTATCAACATCGTTAATAGGAACTTTGAAGAAAATATTTCATCAGGTTCATATGATGATATAAGAAGGAAAGACTTGAAATTACTTGTACTTGCAGACATCGTATTAAACAGTGGGGCAAACAAAGGGGCAGCGACAAACGATCCTACAAGAGGCTACTCTTTGCATCCGGATTTTAAGAAATTAATTGTTACTTATAAAACAGACAAGTGGAATAAATCTTTGAAAGCATTTAAAAAGAATAAGCCTAATCTTTCAGAAATACTTGCAAGAAAAAGAAACCTTGATAAAATTCCAGTAAAATTACCAAACGGAAAACCCATCGAACTTTCGTTGGGCGAACACAATATTTTACAAAAGCAAATAATAGAACAATCTCTTCCTCGTTTTGGGAGCGACTGTGAGGTTTTGTATATTGGTGATACATCAAACAAAATTTTATATATTGAAAAAACTGAACTCAAGAAACTTAACTTTTTTGAATTATCACACAATGAGCTTCCAGACATCATCGCATATTCAAAAAAGAAGAACTGGTTGTATTTAATTGAAGCAGTTCATAGTTCAGGGCCAATGAGTGAGACAAGAGTTTTTGAGTTAAAGAAAATGCTCAAAGATTGCAAGGCTGGGATAGTTTTTGTAACAACCTTTTTAACAAAAACAGATTTTAGAAAATGGGTACTTGACATAGCTTGGGAGACCGAAGTATGGACTGCCGATAACCCAGACCATTTAGTTCATTTCAATGGACACAAGTTTCTGGGGCCAATGTAAAATCATTGCAAGCCCAACTAATTCGAGGACAAAGTATTCATGAAATGTATGATAAAATAATTCCCGCAGCTACCGCCGCATTTAGTGATTCTGCGTGGCCGGTTTTTGGAATGGTGATTTTTTCAGTACACAATTGCATTATTTCATTATTGATGCCTTTAGATTCATTGCCAATGATAATAATGCCTTCTGCTAACCCCTTTAACTCACTGATATTTTTTCCATTCAATGCGGCAGCATAGGTTTTTATGGCATTGTTTTTTTGGATCCATGCTGCCAGGTTGGTGTACACCATTTCAACCCTGCCCAAACTGCCCATAGTGCTTTGCACTACTTTTGGATTGTACATATCTGCACAATCTTCTGAGCAAAGAATAGATTGTATACCAAACCAATCAGCAATTCTAATGATGGTCCCCAGGTTTCCCGGATCTTGTATGGTATCTAACATCATGCA
>JAYVKT010000499.1:0-2090 GCA_043768195.1 Chitinophagaceae bacterium
CTTATGCTTTTTTTAATCTGTGTCCAGGTTTTTCCATGCAGGCAAGCTGGGGTGTCACTATTATTTGCTTCATCAAAATAAGTAAGCATTTTAGCTACAGAAATTGCTAATACTTGTTTATAGCGTTTATCATAAAAACCAGCAATTTGTTCCATTGTAAAATGATCGAGCAATATATCTATATCCCAAAAATCTTTTTTAGTAGCCCTTGCCGCTATCGCATATACTTTTGATGCGGCAATATCTTCTAACGACCAAATTCTTATTCCCGAAAAAACTTCTACCGGCTTCAATAATGGATACGGATGCTTGCACAAGTCTATTTTAACTCCTTCAAAATAGCCAAACACGCCAAGCTTATTTTTTTCTGATGAATGAAACGAAGCCCTTTCACCCAACTTACGGCTAATTTTATCTTTCAGAATAGCAACATTGAATTTTGCAGTGTTGAAAAGGTCAATATCTATAGATTTTCTATGACCCAACCTCAATGCAAGTGCTGTGCCGCCAACTAAAGAGAAATCATCCAGGAAATCTATTCCCATCAATTCCTCTAATAGACCGAACGTATGCCTCTCAACTGCTTTTGTTTGTAACAACGGAATTTCTCTTTTGGAATTTGATAAATTGCAGATAAAAATTGTAGTGACTCCTCTTCAATAAATTTTGCTTTAACAATCTCGCTTCGTATCAGCCTGTCACCATAATAGCGACGTATTTTTCTGATGTCAGCTATATCGCCCCGTTCAAAAATTCTCACAATAATCCAACCGGGATTTTTGTCGTAATCAATTTTATTGAAATCAACATCCCAGAAAAATCGTTTGTCCAATATTGGTTTCTCTTTCTGCATAACTAAAGGTACAATATTTAACTCTGCGTTTCCTTTTCACTCATCAAATACGCCTTTATAAATCCATCCAACTCACCATCCATCACCGGGCCAATATTACCTACTTCAAAATCGGTACGATGGTCTTTAATCATTTTATACGGATGAAAAACATAGGAACGTATCTGAGAACCCCACTCTATCTTTTTCTTTTTTGAATTAGTAGCATCTTTAATAGCATTTCGTTTCTGCAATTCCTGTTCATACAAACGGCTCTTTAACATTTGCATCGCCAGTTCTCTGTTACCCAACTGACTTCTATCCTGCTGGCACACTACTACTATACCTGTTGGGATATGCGTTAACTGCACTTTCGTTTCTACTTTGTTTACATTCTGTCCACCGGCACCACCACTGCGGCTGGTTTCCATCTTTACATCTGCCGGATTTATTTCAATGTTGATGGTGTCATCCACCAATGGATAAGCATACACACTTACAAAAGAAGTATGTCGCCGTGCATTACTATCAAATGGAGATATACGAACTAAGCGATGCACACCACTCTCTGCTTTTAAAAATCCATAAGCAAATGGCCCGTCAAATTGCAACGTACAGGTTTTTATACCTGCGCCATCGCCCCATTGCCAATCCAGTTCGGTTACTTTCCAACCTTGCTTCTCGCCATACATGCGGTACATACGGGCCAGCATTTCGGCCCAGTCCTGGCTTTCCGTGCCACCGGCACCGGAGTTTATTTGCAACACACCGTTCAGTTCATCTTCCGGTTCATTGAGGGTGGCTTTAAACTCGGCTTCGTCTAATAATGTAATGGCAGTATCATACGCCACTTGTGTTTCTTCTTCGGTAGCATCGCCGCCTTTCCAGAATTCGAAGAGTACAGCAAAATCCTCTACAGCCGTTTCGGTGGTCTCATAGAGTTTTACCCAATACTCATTTACTTTGGTGTTTTTGAGAATTTCGGTAGCCCTTTTGTTGTCATCCCAGAAACCGGGACTTAACGAAAGCTGCTTGTCTTCTTCAATTTTATATCGTCGGTTTTCGACGTCAAAGAAACCTCCTTACCCCGGCAATGCGGGACCGCATATCATTCAATTTTTCGATTGTCATGCGGCAAAGGTAAGGATTATTTGCCAAGCTGTAGTGCTACTATCAGCTTCGTTGCGACGCTCCGTTCAGGGTTCTGTTAGCTGTTGAGCATTTGCCAAATTTTTCTTTTTATTTTGAAGTGTCTTCA
>JAYVKT010000500.1:0-2087 GCA_043768195.1 Chitinophagaceae bacterium
TTCTTATCAGCCTCAGTTGGTCTGTTGTCAACGATGTGCCACCTGATGCAACTACATTTTCAATACCAGCCTGATGAAGAGAAACTACATCTGTGTAGCCTTCTACCAGCAAACATTCATCAGCTTTATCAATGGCTTGCCGGGCAAAATAGGAGCCATAAAGAATTTTACTTTTACTATAAATCTCATTCTCCGGTGTGTTAATGTACTTGGGAGCTTTATCATTACTCTTTAAAATTCTTGCGCCAAAGCCCAGCACTTTACCACTATGGTTATGTATAGGAAAAATAATACGGCCCCGATAGTTATCCATCAACTGGTCGTTGCGATTGGCAATAAGGCCTGCTTTGATAAGTATCTCTGTATTATATTGTTTAGCAATGGCCTCCTTAGTTAAAGCATCCCGCTGTTCTGGTGAATAGCCTAACTGAAATTTTTTAATAATATCTTCCCTGAACCCCCTTTCCTTTAAATAACTCAGACCAATGTCTTTGCCTTCCTCTGTTTCAAATAATTGGGTGGAGAAAAATTGCTGTGCAAAGGCGTTGACAATATAAAGGCTATCGGCCACCTGCATTTGTTGCCGTTGCTCATCATTTTGAAATATTTCTTCTATCTCAATACCGTACTTGTTAGCCAGCCATTTCAGTGCATCTGCATAGCTGTACTTTTCATGCTCCATGATGAAGCTGATAGTATTACCGGCTTTGCCGCAACCAAAACATTTGTACAATTCTTTGCTGGGTGAAACGGTGAAGGACGGTGTCTTCTCGTTGTGAAAAGGACAGAGACCAAGATAGTTAGTCCCCCTTTTTTTCAATTTTACAAAAGCACCGATGACATCAATAATGTCGAGACGGCCAAGTATTTGCTGTATAGTAGTTTGAGAAATCATCGTTCACTTTATCCGGGCTGCGAATATAAGTTTATTACAGGTTAAGGTAAAATTCACCCGGCAGGGTGACAAGGTTTTCTTAATTCAGTTTTATTTTTAAAAAATAATTCAGTTAACTTTAAAAGAATCCCCAAAAACTCCTTCATGAGGTTTTTTACTGTCCTGTTGCTTTCTCTTGTTTTATTCATGCAGAATGTGTTATCGCAGAATGTTGATGCAATAATAAAGACCCTTCATACTGACCGTGAAAAAGCAGACACCCTGCTTTCGTTGGGAAAAAAATACCATTTGCGGTTTAAAATAGATAGTGCCCTGCATTTTTTTGAAAGAGGCCTTCCATTTGCCCAAAAAACGGAGGACGCCACACTAATTGCAATTTATTACATCGCTACCAGCCGCACTTACCGGCTGCAGCGTAACCCTCAAAAGGCACTTGAAACCATACGAAAAGCAAATTTTTATATAAGCACTGCTACTCCAATTGCTACTTTGGAAAATTATCAGCTTTATACTGCACACTATTTCAAAGCCCTGAGTATTTACGACTCTGCTTTTTATTACTATAGCGAAACCGAAAAAACCAATAACAAATATTTGCCATACGAAAACTGGGTGGTGTATGAAGGAATGGGTGGTTTGTTCGCAGAGAAACTTGCCTGGGAAAAGGCAGAGGAATATTATTTGAAAGGATATGAAATTACAAAACGGGGCAGCAAGAGGTCGGATCATGGCGTTATGCTTTTTACATTGGCCAATTTATATGTAATGACCAATAACCCGGAAAAATTTACAGTTGTATTAAATGAGTATGAAATATTTATCGCCCCTTCAAGAAAGAATCTTTTGCAGGATCCTGTGCATAGTATGCTTTTTCTCGATTTCAGTAAATACACAGTGGAACAAAAAATAAATTTTCTAAGTAAAGCAAAACAGAAAAATCTTGATAATGGCTATGCAGAAGGGGCTTCTGCCAGTAATTTATATCTCTCTTTAACATATGAGGAAGATAAACAGTATAAAAAAGCATTGGAATACCTGCTGGAAAATGACAGACTGTACATTACCGATAAAAATCCTTATTTAAAATATGTAAACCTTCTCCATATTTACCGGTTGCAAAAAAAGGAAGGCTTGCATGAAGATGCATTAAAAACCGGAGAGGCCATTCTTACTATTAGTACAAAGCTGTCCG
>JAYVKT010000501.1:0-2780 GCA_043768195.1 Chitinophagaceae bacterium
CATTGCTATGGATGCACGGCTGGTGCCGGTAGTAGTTGTGGCGGGGCAGTAGCATAATCAATTAAAAAAATACTATGTCATATCTAGAAACAACAAAGAATGTTTATAAGGATGCAGCCGAAAATCCTAATGTAGGATTATGTTGCACTACCACACCAGTTTGGCAATTGCCGGGTTTAGATATACCCGTTAAAATGCAACAAATGAATTATGGTTGTGGAAGCACGGTGCATCCGAGAGATTTGGTAAACAATCCTAAAATTTTATATGTAGGAGTGGGTGGGGGAATGGAGTTGTTACAATTTGCATATTTTAGCCGTCAGAAAAATGGGGTAATTGGTGTGGATGTAGTAGATGAAATGATAACGGCTTGCAAAGGAAATTTTGTAGAAGCGGAAAAAGTAAACCCCTGGTTCAGAAGTGAATTTGTAGAAATAAGAAAGGGTGATGCATTGAAACTACCAGTGGATGATGCAAGTATTGACGTCGCAGCACAAAATTGTTTATTCAATATTTTTAAACAGGAAGAACTGAAACAAGCACTCAAAGAAATGTACAGGGCATTAAAACCCCGTGGCCGTTTAGTAATGAGTGACCCTACCTGCGAAGCGACCATGCCCGAAGCATTAAGGGAAGATGAACGGTTAAGAGCATTATGTTTGAGTGGTTCATTACCATTATGGGATTACATAAAAATGATAACGGATGTTGGCTTTGGTACAGTAGAGATAAGGGCCAAACGTCCGTACAGGATTCTTGCCCCGGGAAGTTATGATACAGATAAACTAATTTATATTGAAAGTGTAGAAGTATGCGCCATTAAAGACCCGATGCCTGCTGATGGGCCTTGTGTGTTTACCGGGAAAACGGCTATTTATTATGGCAGCGATGAATGTTTTGATGATAACAAAGGCCATGTGCTGATGCCTAACCAGCCATTAGCAGTATGCGATAAAACAGCCGGTGCATTGGCATCACTAAGTAAAGAGGATATTTTTATTTCGGACTCTACCTGGTTTTATGATGGAGGAGGATGTTGCTGATGTCTGACATCCAGAAGAGTGTCTGGCACATATCCCTAAAAAAATGTAAATGAAAAATGCGATTATCATATTTGTCCGCAACCCTGAATTGGGAAAAGTAAAGACCCGTCTTGCAAAAGAGATAGGGGATGAGATGGCTTTGCAGGTGTACAAAGAGTTGCTGCAGCACACTCATGATATTACAAGTGATTTGGACTGTGACAGGTTTGTTTACTACGCAGACTCCATCAATGAAAATGATTTGTGGGAGAATGAAAATTTTGAAAAGAGATTACAGAATGGTGATAGTCTTGGCAACAGAATGGTGGCTGCTTTTTTTGAACTGTTTCAACAGGGATATTCGAAAGTTGTAATTATTGGCAGCGATTGCCCGGAGCTGACCACTTTTGTAATGGAAGATGCTTTTGACAAATTGGACACTGCGGATGTTGTCGTTGGGCCATCATCTGACGGTGGGTATTATTTATTAGGACTAACCAATCTTATTCCGGAATTGTTTAAAAATAAGCAATGGAGTACTGACACAGTATTATCAGACACAATAAAAGACACGGTGAATCTGCGAAAATCTTGTTCCTTCCTTACCGAACTGTCTGATATTGATACGGCAGATGACCTTCGCCGCTACCAGCAGATGCTGAAAGAATAAAAAGGTTTGCTATATTCATCCTTAAAAATTTTTTGCTCTACAGTATACTTAAAATATGGGTTCGTTTTGCCGCAGTAATTTTCTGCCGTAAAATAATTATCAATCATCCCGAAAGATTAAAGATGGATGGCCCCTTGCTATTAGCTGCCAATCATCCCAATTCATTTTTAGATGCTATTATCCTCGACATACTTTTCAAAAAACCAATCTGGTCATTAGCAAGGGGTGATGTTTTTAAAAAGCCTGTCATTATAAAATTGCTTACACAGGTTAAAATTTTGCCGGTGTACCGCACCAGCGAGGGGGTAGAAAATCTGGATTCGAATTACACCACATTTGAAGCCTGTAAAAATATTTTCCGTAATAAAGGTGCGGTGTTGATGTTCAGCGAAGGCAAATGCATTAACGAGTGGCACCTTCGTCCATTAAAAAAAGGAACGGCAAGATTGGCTATCAGTTCCTGGCAGGAGGGAATAGATGTAAAAGTGTTGCCGGTTGGCATTAACTATAGTTCGTTTAGAAAATTTGGTAAAAATGTATTTTTAAATTTTGGTAATGTTGTTTCCAAAGAAGAAATTTTATTATATGATACAGATGGAAAAAGAAACCAGGTATTCAATACTATACTAAAGCAAGAATTTGAAGAATTGGTTTTTGAAATACCAACCAATGATACGGCATCAAAAGAAAAACTTTTGTTGATAAAGCAGGAGAGCTGGAAGAAAGTGCTATTGGCTATTCCTGCATTAATCGGGTTGTTACTGAATGCACCGCTTTACTTACCCATTCGTTATTTTACCCGGACAAGAACATTTAGTACCGACCATTTCGATTCAGTATTGCTGGCTATGCTTGTTTTTTTATATCCCGCCTATTTACTGCTGCTTACTTTTATCTGTTATTTTATTACTTGTTCATGGTTGAGTTGGTTGATAATTGCCTTCGTGCCATTTACTGCATGGGCTTATGTACAAGTGAAAGACCAATTAGATTGATAATACTATTTGCACCGGATTTGGCTAACTGTTTTAAAATGAGAATCTTAGTGCAAATTCTGCCCCCAAAAATTGGAGACAGAAACAATTAAA
>JAYVKT010000502.1:0-9289 GCA_043768195.1 Chitinophagaceae bacterium
TCTATGAACGAAACGGTAACGAAGGCAGGTTTCACCTTTATCAGGGTTCAAAAATTGTAAGAGGGACTTTTACCAACGAGGTGCTGAAAGCAGAAGTAACCCTGGCAAAAATGGCGCAGCCTTCAGTGCCGGTAATGCGGCGGTTGCTGGAAATGAACTTCAATCTTTACTATAGCCGCTTTGCATTAGATAACGAAAGACTTTGCATGAGTTTTGACAGTGATATAGAAACCGCCAGCCCCAGCAAACTGTATTATGGTTTGAAAGAGCTTTCTACCAAAGCAGACAAACAGGATGATTTGCTGGTACAGGATTTTGCTATGCTGGAAACCGCCGACAGCGAACACATCACCCTTGTTCCGGAAAAAGAGAAAGCGGTGAAGTATGAATTTTTGCAAAAATGGATACAACAAACATTAGACACCATCAGTCCGTTGGATGCAGATAAATTTTCCGGCGGCATTGCTTACCTGCTGCTGGCACTTATTTATAAAATTGATTACTTAATTACACCGGAAGGAAAAATATTATACGAACTGGAAAAAATAACAGGCATTTATTTTAAAAAAGATGAACGGCCGGTGGTTGAAAAAAACCGGGATATGACAGAGGCGTTTAAAAAAATGCAGGCTATCCCGAAAGAAGAAGTTTTTAATTGTCTTTTCCGGTCAAAATTTTCATTTGCTATAGTGGCGCCACAACAATATAAGGCCATTGCCGACTCCATTCACGGAGCCAACCAGAACTTAATCTGGTATCGGGATAATGGCTATCCGTTTATTGCCACACAAATTGCAGAATATGGCATTTCTTATTGTCAGTACTCCTATAGTCTGCCACGGGTTATTACCGAATTCTATCACCTGTTTATGATGGTGAACTACCCGGATTTTTTTGCGGCATTGGGATATACCACTATCTATTATGATCCGGCAAAGAATAAATTCGAACAAGATGACATTACCGGCCGCATCAAAACAATACAGGTAAAATGGAAGGATAAATATCCGCTGCTGGATTTCAAAATACAAAACCTGCGGCTTGATAATCTTGTCAATTTTAATCAAACCTTTTCGACAGAGGTGGAATTTTTAAATACCGACCCAAAATAGCAAAATGGATCCTCAGCAAATAATAGAGCAATATCAAAAAGCAATTATACAAATTGCCACTGCCGGCGGCACCGGCACCGGTTTTTATGTAAAAGAATTTGACCTGATAGTTACTAATGCACATGTGGTGGCAGAAGATGCTGAAGTAACGATTGCCGGGAAAGCATTTGATAAAGCATTGTCAAGAGTTTGGTACACCGACAGAAAACATGACCTTGCTTTTTTACAGGCGCCGCCGGGTATAGAGTTGCCTGAAGTGCGGTTAGGGCTATACGAACAGATGAAAGACGGCGATGCTGTTGTCGCTATCGGCCACCCATACGGATTAAATTACACCGCCACCCAGGGGGTTATTTCAAAAGTGGATAGAATAAGAGATGGATTAAAGTTTATTCAGATTGATGCCGCCATCAACCCAGGCAACAGCGGAGGCCCGTTGGTAAACATGAATGGAGAAATAATCGGGGTCAATTCTTTTATTATAAGGGGCGGCGACAACCTTGGTTTTGCGCTGCCGGTTAATTATCTGCGGGATGCACTACAAATGTATTTGCCCAACAAAGGCCAGGCTTCTGCCCGTTGCTTTAGTTGCAGCTTTTTGGTAACAACAGCTAATATTGATACAAAAAAATACTGTCCCAGTTGTGGTACAGAAGTAAAGTTGCCCGAGATACCTGAAAAAGAACCGGAGGCGGTTGGTGCTGCAAAAACGATAGAAGAAATTTTAAAAGAACTGGGAAAAGATGTGCGGCTGGCAAGAGAAGGAGCTAACACCTGGAGTGTAAAAGAAGGCTCAGCCAAAATAAAGATCACTTATAATGCAGAAAATTTTTTTATCGCCGGGGATGCCTATCTCTGCCAGATGCCGTCGGATGCCACAAAGATTAAACCGCTGTACCAATTTTTATTACAGGAAAACTTTCGGGTGAATGGACTGGTGCTTAGTTGCGTAAAACAAAACATTGTGCTCAGCTGCATTATGTACGACCTTGATATGACGAAAGAAAACGGGGCGGCATCTTTCCGAAACCTTTTTCAAAAAGCAGATCATTATGATGATTTTTTGAAAACAGAATTCAATTGTACCGGCCGGCTGGAAGAATAATGATGTACAAAAAATACCTGACCAAAGAACAAGCCCTGCAAAAACTAAAGCATTACTGTGCCTACCAGGAACGCAGCCATAGCGAAGTGAAGGAAAAATTATATCGGCTTGGTATTTGGAAAAAAGAGCATGATGAAATAATTGCCACCCTCATTGAAGAAAATTACCTGAATGAAGAACGGTTTGCTATTGCCTTTGCCGGAGGAAGGTTCAGGATAAAACAATGGGGCCGGGTAAAAATAAAATACGAACTGAAACAAAAACAAGTAAGTGAATACTGCATTAAGAAAGCATTGAAGCAAATTGATGAAGAAGAATATTTAAAGGTGCTGGATAAGCTGGCGAAAGCAAAATATGCTTCATTAAAAAGCGAACAATACCTGGTAAGAAAAAAGAAGACGATGGATTATTTGCTGGGGAAGGGATTCGAGATGGAGCTGATAAAAGGAGTAATGGAAAGGGGAAAAGCGGAGTAACGAAGCCCTCAGGACATATTGATGTCATTGCAAAGGACTGAAACTATTGTTCCGGATCCCTTCTTGCTTTCAATATTTATTGTAGCACCCATTGTTTTCAGCAAGTCTTTAATAATGAGATAACCAAGCCCATGCCCCCGTTTGTTATCTACATTCGCAGATGTAATGACTACTTCTTCGGCCATTAAGCGTTGTATCTGTTCAGATGTCATACCAATGCCTTCGTCCCGTACAGAGATTACAGTGTGTCCATCGTTGCGGGAAGCCGTTATAACAATTGTTCCCTTTTCCGTAAAATGAATAGCATTGGTGAGCAAATTATAAATGAGAATTTTTAAAGGCTCATAGAATTGGTGTACATCTAAAGTGGCCGCTACTTTATTTTCAATAGTAAGATTTTTTTGCCGGGCCAGTGATTGAAGAATACCCAACACCTGGTTTACCAATTCCCGCAGGTTAAATGTTTCTTTCACCATCCGCCGGTTTTCATTCTGGTATTTTATCCAGTTCAGGATATTGGTAGAAAGCAGTTGAAGCTCCTGCGATGTATTGGTCATCTCCTGTATGGTTTCCTGTTGCATTTCTTCCGGCATCATTTTTCTTTTTTCAATCAGATTTTTGCCAGCTACGGTTACAAACTTTAGCGGGGTAATAATGTCGTGGCTGATAATAGAAATCAATCTTGTTTTAATGCTATTGTTTTTTTCTAATACTTCATTTTTTTCCAGCAATTCCTTTGTTTTGGCTGATACCTGCTGCTCCAATTTTTGTTGCCGAAGCTTATATTGCCGGGTACGAAACTGCAGATAAAGTGTAATAAGAGATAATAATGTTATTACACAAAGTACATAAAACCAACCCCGCTGATACCATGGTGTGTTAATGGTAAAGCTAATTTGCTTGTAACTGTAGGTGGTACTGCCAAAGCCATTCAGCTTCCTTATTCTCAGGGTGTATTTGCCTGCGGGTAGGTTGTTAAACTGAATGGTGGCCTTATCATCTTCCTTTAACTGTTTCCAGCTAAGGGTGTCATTTAATTGATATTCTATGTAAATATTTTCTTTATTGCACCAGGCGGAGTAACCTAATTTAATAACAATTTCTTGTACGGTAGCAGCAAGGGTGCTATTGCGTAAAAAATCCGGGGTTGTTTCTTTATTATCAATCAACACCTCATCTATATAAATATCTCCAATAGGTAAAACAGGATTTGCTATAGCAGGGTTTGCCCAAAGCAAGCCATCCATTGTGGGGAAAGAAATGGTACCATCATTTAATGTAAGGGCACAGGGGGAGCAACCTCCGTTTAATTCGGTCATTTCAATACCATCCCTTTTACCAAAATAGTGGTAATAAATAGGTTTGCTGCTGTTTTCAAAATGTGCAATAATTGCATCGGTTTTTACTTTAAATAATCCCCTGTTGGTACTTATCCAGCAAAACCCAAAAGCATCTGGCACAAAACAATGGCAATATAAAAGATACTCGTTTTTATCAACTGGCATTTCCTTAACTACACCATTCTTATACACATAATAGCCATAGCCATAACTACCCCAAAAAACATAATCTTTATATTTCCAAATACTACCAAAACAAGCATTGGCTTTGGCATAAATAGTATCTAACTTCTTAGTATGAATATTAAATTGAAGTAGCCCACTGCAACCGGCAATAGCAAAAACGCCGGGTGTAATTTCTTTAAAATCGTACATGCTAAGGCTGCCTTTGGTTTGATCATATTTGTGCAGGTAAAAAATACTATCACCTTGTAAAATCCCAATTCCCTTATCATTAGAAAAGTAGTGTTGTCTATCAGATTCTTCTACTATTGTATAGTTTTTTATTTTGCCAAATACTTTTGTTTGTCCCGTTGCTTTGTTTAATTGATGCAGACAATTGTACCCCAGCCCGATATTATTAGCGTTGTACCAAATTAAGTTTCCATTGCCGGTAGTGGAGATTCGGGTTGCAAACTTTCCAGTTATGGGCAGCTTACCGACAGGGGCGGTACTATTTCCTATAACATCTCCCTCATTTGTAAGAATGTTACCATTGTCTAATAAAATTTGAGAAAAATAGGCGTTTTTATTTTTCGGATTTGCATTTTTTCTTCTTTTAGCTTGTAATAAATTTTCCTGGATAATTATTACTCCTTTAGATTCGGTGCCCACAAAAAGTGTTTTATTTTTTTCAGCATATTCAACACAGGAAATATTGGCATCGTCAGGTAGTGCACTTGTAATTAAGCCGGCACTTACACCATTGTTATCATACTGTAATGCCCAAGCTTTATTTTCAGAAACAATTATTGGCTTCATCATGCCGGGTTGCCAGAATAATTGGCTGGCTCCTGTTGCAAAATTTAATAACCCCTTGTCTTTTGCCATAACAATTACCGGGCTACTTGTCAGGGTATTAGTATTTAAAAGAAATACCTGACTTTGGTTGTCAATAAAAAAGCAACTGTTGTGTATTTTAAATATAGTCGCAACTTTTTTGGGGGTTAAAAAAAGAGGAATAGGTTTTTTTGCACTTAGCGAATATTGATAAATAGTATTTTTAAAAAGGATTAAGCAGGAAGTATCGGTAAGGGGAATAATTTTTTCAAATGCAGGGCTAAACACCGGGGGCATTTTAATTTTTGCAGTAAAAAAAATATCTGATACTGATATAAAATGATAGTTAATAAATGGCTTGCCCGGCATGGCTTGCTTTGCTAAAACGGCTTTGTTTTTTCTTACTTCAAATATTTTACCACTACCATCAGATAAAAAAATAGTACCTGCTATATTTTTTACGGCAAATAAATCTTTTTCAGGTGCCAGTGGCGATATTTTCTCTTTATTATTGGATTTAAAATCCGCACCGTTTAATCTTACAACGCCACCCTCCGTCATTAGCCATAAAAATCCGGTATTTTCATCCCACTGCATACCTCTTATCAGGTTAGAGGGCAACCCATTTTCTGTAGTGTACTCCAGTAAATTAAATGTAGCAGCATCTGGCTGTGCAGCAGCAGTGGTAAAGGATGATATACAAAAAAAGAAAAGCAGTTTCCGGATCATACAATATCCAATTTATCTGTAAGCCTGCTAAAGTTACCCGTTTTGAGAGCCTGTATTACACACCAATGAAAATAATTGTATTATCTGTAAATAAAATATCCGCAATTCTTTTTTTATATGCGCAAGGCTTTTTTTCAATTAATAAACCCGGCTTAATAATTTACGTTATAAAGAGTCGCCAGTTCCATCAGCTCTTTTATATTACCGGCATTTGTTTTTTCATAAATGCGGTTTTTCATTGTGGAAACAGTATTCATTTTTAAGTTGAGTGTTTCTGCTATTTCCTTTGTTCCACTTCCTTTAAGTACGTAATGCAGTATTTCAAGTTCTCTTGGTGCCAGTGTTTTAAATGGGTTATCCTGTTGCTGCACATTATTTCTTCGCACTGGCGTTTCATTTTGTAAAAACTTCTGTAAGCTATGAATCATTTCTTCTTCGCCAACAGATTTAGATAGGTAGTAATTGATGCCGTATTGTTTAAGCGCCTCACCATATATTTCTGCAGGTTGCATAGAAAAAATAAGGATATGTAAATCAGGATACACCTTGCGGATATTGGGAATTACTTCCAGGGTGTTACCATCTGATAATATAATATCCAGAATGAGATGAGTATATTTTTTCTTTACCAGTTCTTTCATCAGTTCATTGCAGGTGGCCACTTCTTCTATATCTGCGTAGCCGAGGGTAAGCTGAATATCCAGCTTCAATCCTTTTCTGATCATGCTGTGATCGTCGGCTATCAATATCCGGGGTTTTACTATCGGCGCTGCTGAAGTTTCGTTTTTATGTTGCAAGCTTGTTTCCATTATTGTTGTTTAGGTAACCAGATTATCTAAGCAAGGCTACAGTTCCTTTTAGGATTTTAGTTTTATCGTTTGTAAGCTGAATAATATAGATATACACACCATGTGGCTGGGGAATGCCTTTATAAATTCCATTCCACGGATTATTGACATATCCTTTTGTCTCAAATATTTTTTCGCCCCATCGGTTGAAAACAGAAACAATTCCATCCGGATATAGTGCCATGCCAGGAATAGCCCACACATCATTTTTTCCATTGTTGTTTGGTGTAAATGCTGTTGGTATGTAAAGTTTCGAAACCGGATTTACCAGTACCTGATCAGATGCTGAGCAAAAAGTTGTTTTATCTGTTGCGGTTATAGTGTAAATCATCAACCGGTCTGTAGAAGAGCTCGGGTTTAAAATAGTAGTAGCACTAAGGTATGTAATGGGTGACCATAGAAAATTATAATTCGCCGGATTTACAATACTGGCATCAAGTGTTGTTGATGTTCCGAGGCTCATTATTTTATCCGGCCCCGCACTAACCGGCGGCGGCGGATTTATAGTTACCCTGTTAGTGGTAGCAGCAGAGCCACAACCATTAATATCTGTAACGATAAGATTTATATCAAAAATGCCAGCCGAATTGTAAGAATAAATAAATGGCGGCACCTGGTTGCCTGTTCCATTTCCAAAATTCCATTTCCAACCCGTAATGCCGGTTGCCGAAGAAGTAAACGACAATGGTTTTTTAACACACAGCGTATCACCTGTTACTGTAAAAGGCACTGCTGCCGGGTTTGCAAAAATGTTTGCAATGGTTTGTTGAACAGTATCGGGACTGCAACCTCCGGCAATAAAAGCAGAATGCCGTACTACCCTGTTAATAGCGGATGTAGTATAAGTATGGGTAACAATATTACTTGTACCGGTAGCAGTTTGCCCATCACCAAAATCCCAATAGTAAGTGGTGTTGGCAGAAGGGGGTATGGCAGAAGTGAATCTTACTGTACTATCCACACAGGGTTTACCAGTAATAGTAAAAGAAATTTGCGGTCCGGTGCCATTAATGATATTTACTGTTTTAATGGTATCACCAATACATCCGTTATCAGCATACACCCGGTAGCGAACATCATGATTGCCGGAAGTAGCAAATCTTTTCTTTGAGTTAATGGTGTTTTGTGTGGTAGCATCATCAAAATTCCAGAGGTAGCTTGTGTAATTAAACAAACCGCCAGCAGTAGAAGTTGTGCCGGTAAAACGTACAGTATCGCTAAGGCATTGTTGTGCGGAAATACTAAAGTCGGCAGTCGGCGGCGGTTTTACTAATACATTAAGAGTGGCATACTCTGTTTGATTGCAATTTTCAATTACGGTGGCAGAGTAAGAAACCGGGATGCTGTATTTACCCGGTGCTGCAAATTGAAAATCTTGCTGAAGCGTATATAAATAATAAGTACGGCCATTAATAATTTCAGTACCTATTGGTACAGGGGCAGCAATGATGGAGTCTGTATTGGGTGTGATTCCGTTTACCTGGCTCAATTTCCAATGGATAGATGTGGCAGGGTAAGCCAATTTTGCAATAAGCCGAAAAGGTGTTTTGGGGCAAGTAAATGTATCTACTTTGCCATTGGTGTTTAGTGTGTTTTGTATTTGGGTAAAGCTATTAAGGTTATTAACGAATGTACCAACATTGTACCCATAGCTTTCAAACAAACCAAGGCCATAAATGCTGGCATTAAAAATGGAGTCGCATGTCAGACGGTGTTGTGCCGCCGCACCTGGTATGCGGGCTACTGCCACAGAGTAAGCAGGGTTATTGGGATGTGTAATGATATTTGCCGGGTCAAAAGTATTGCCATCAATTTTGAGTGAGGGGATGCCGCTTGTTTGTACTATTACATTCAGGTAATTGTAATCAATAAATGTTTTTCTGTTGGCATAAAATAACGCATCCTTGCTGCCTTGCTCTATCGGGCTCAGGTAAATCATTTCCGGATCGCCATAAGCAAACTGGCTGTTGTTCCAGCAGCGATTGCCACCCGGAGTGTACTGCGCTACCATAATCGGGTTATTGGCAGTTATATAATCACCGCCGGTGCTGTCAATTATTTCGTAATAAAAATTATTTATCAGACCTGTCAATGGTGTACCGTTTCTTAAAACAACCGTAGCCGGATCATCAACAGTAACACGGTAAAAATTTTTAAAGGGGTCGTTTATGTCGGTATTTGTATTGTTCAGCATATGGTAAGTAAGATACCTGGTGCCCCAGGCTTGTACAGGAAATGCCTGCTGCATCATTACCTCACCGCCATCAAAATAACAGAGGCGAATGCCACCACTTCCAGAAAACAATGCAATGGGGTGACAGCTCCCATCAGCACCAGCTATGGAAAGCACTTTACTTCCGGTCAAATCTTTACTGGCTTGCCAAAGCTGGTTACCACCACCCACCAGTTTTCCCATTACATTATATACTTCACCACGGTTAAGATTCACCGTTATGGTTTGGCCGGGCAGCACACCTGTGCTTGTAGTATCAGAAGGTGTTATCTCAATCCGGGTATTATCTTCAGATGCCACTACATAGAACCAGGAATACCAGTTAGTACCATTAGAAGTTGTAGAGGAATAGGTATAAGGAACCCTGGAATTGGATTGTGATTGTGAATAGTTTAGCGAATAATATTTATACCCGTATGTCTCTACTGGTATCAGCATCATGGCACC
>JAYVKT010000503.1:0-2842 GCA_043768195.1 Chitinophagaceae bacterium
TTCCATTTTCCTTTCTCATAAGCAAGATGCCCATTTACAAACGTATGAGTAATAGATGCAGGAAACTCAAAATTCTCTAAAGGACTCCAGCCGCATTTAAATAAAATATTGTCTTTAGTAACAACTGAAGCCTGATTCATGTCCACTATCACTAAATCTGCATGATAACCTTCCCGGATATAGCCCCGGTCTTTTATTTGGAAACAATCTGCTACCGCATGGCTCATTTTCTCAGCAATTCTTTCTAAACTAATCCGGCCCTGTTTGTAATAATGCAACATTAATAATAATGGATGTTGTACTAATGGCAGCCCGGCATGGGCTTTTTCATACGGGCTTTTCTCTCCCTTCTCTCCCGAAAGCATTCGGGATGGAGAAGGGTTGGGGATGAGGTATTTTTCTTCCCATGTATGCGGCGCATGGTCGGTGGCAATTACATCAAGCCGGTCATCGAGCAAAGCTTTCCATAAGGCTTCTTTATTGTTCGGGGCTTTTATGGCAGGGTTACATTTTATTTTATTGCCCAGCGTTTCATAATCATCACTGGTAAAATGCAAATGATGCACACATACTTCCGCCGTAATACGTTTATCCTTTAGCGGAAACATATTGGTAAACAACTGTAATTCTTTTTCAGTACTTATATGCAGTATGTGCAGCCGTGTATTATATTTCTTGGCGATTTGAATGGCATACAGCGACGATTCATAACAGGCTTCTTCATCCCGTATGATGGGATGGTCAGCAGCAGTTAATACTTTTCCGGTCAATTTCACTCTTTCTAAATGCTGCCTTATTATTTTCTCGTCTTCACAATGTGTGGCAATCAGCACTTCACTTTCCCGGAAAATTTTATCCAATGTATTGGGATTATCCACCAGCATATTGCCGGTACTGGCGCCCATAAATATTTTTATACCACAAACATCTTTTCTTTTATCGTTAGTTTTTAAAACCTCATCAGCATTATCATTGCCGGTACCCATAAAGAAAGAGTAATTGGCTAAAGAGTGTTGGGAGGCAATCTTGTATTTATCTTCCAGCAGTTCCTGTGTCAATGCGTTTGGAATGGTGTTCGGCATTTCCATATAGCTGGTGACACCGCCAGCTACTGCCGCCTTTGCTTCTGTATAAATAGTTGCCTTATGTGTAAGCCCCGGCTCCCGGAAATGTACCTGGTCATCAATACAACCCGGAAAAAGAAATTTTCCTTCGCCATTAATTTCAATGCAGGCAGTGTTCAGTTGTGTAATCTGCGGACGAATTTTTTCAATCTTTCCATCCGATATCAACACATCTGCCGCTGTAATGCTGCCTTCGTTGACAACCTGTATATTCTTAATCAGGTATTTTTTCATATCTTGTTCAATGAAATTAAGATCAAAGCCAATACCCATGCAATTTAAACAAACCCTTGTAAGACTTGTACTTATCCTCCTTCCAATTTCCGCTTTTTCTCAAACTACTTATTTCCCGCAGGGCGATAAAGCCAATATATTGATAGAAAGGCTGGAGATAAAAAGGAAAAATGATTCTACACTTAATTTTTCAAAAACCCGGCCTTTCAGCCGCCGGGCTATTATCAACAGCATTGATCAGGGTGGCACACCCGGGCTGAATAAAGTAAAGCTGTCGAGGGTGGATCAATACAACCTCAACAGCCTGCTGATGAATAATACCGAGTTTACAGGTGATTGGGGCAAATTCAAAAGCAAAAAACCAATTGGCAAACGTTTTTATCAGACACCCCCAAATCTATACGAAGTACACATCAAAGATTTTGACCTTATCATCAACCCGGTAATCCAGGTTACAGTGTCAAAAGAAAAAGGGAATGACGAAACACTTTACCTGAACACAAGAGGTCTTACCCTGCGGGGAAAAATTGCCAACAAGATTGGGTTCTACGCTTATGTTACCGATAATCAGGAAAAAGATCCTCTGTATGTGCGGGACTGGGTTAACAGGCGAAAAGCTGTTCCGGGGCAGGGTTTTTATAAATCATTTAAAAACACCGGTTACGATTATTTTGATGCAAGGGGCTATTTTACTTTTAATATTACAAAATACATAGATGCTACTTTTGGGTACGACAAAAATTTTATTGGTAACGGCTACCGCAGCATGTTATTAAGCGATGCTACTAACAGCAATCTTTTTTTTAAGCTAAACACCCGTATCTGGAAGTTCAATTACCAGAACCTGTTTATGGAATTACATTCGGCCAGCATTCCGGGTGGAGATCAGTTGTTGCCGAAGAAGTATGCAGCCATGCACCATCTTGACGTAGCGGTAAATAAATGGCTGAATATTGGTTTGTTTGAAGGGGTAATCTTTGGCCGCAAAGATCGCTTTGATTTTGGCTACCTGAACCCCATTATTTTTTATCGTTCAATAGAACAACAGAATGGAAGTTTTGACAATTCCGTTCTTGGCATTGATGCTAAGGCTAATATCGACAGAAAGATACAGGTGTACGGCCAGCTTTCGCTGGATGAATTTTTGTTATCGGAAATAAAAAAGAACAGGGGCTGGTGGGCCAACAAGTTTGGCATACAGATAGGAGCTAAGTATATTGATGCTTTCGGCATCAGCAATCTTGATTTGCAATTGGAGCATAACCGGGTACGGCCTTTTACCTATTCTCATCGTGACTCCGTAGCTAATTATACGCATTACAACCAACCACTGGCACATCCGCTGGGCGCCAATTTTAGTGAGTTTATCGGCATTGCCCGATACCAACCGGCACCTAAATGGCTGGCGGTTGCCAAACTTATTTATTACCAGCAGGGCAGAGACAGCAGCAGCCAATGCTATGGCGGCAATATCGTTTTGCCCA
>JAYVKT010000504.1:0-2825 GCA_043768195.1 Chitinophagaceae bacterium
CTGTTTCTGATGTGTCAACACCTTCTTTTGCATCTGCAAAAAATGTTTGAAACACATCATAATGATAATGCCGCAGCCACATTTTTTTATCAACCGTAAATAAAAATAATGAGTCCTGCACGGCCATCACTTCTGCTGTGCCATAGCCCGGGTGGTGGTATAATCCTTCATAATCTTTGAGTGGATGTGAAGGCCGTGTATTTTTCTTTTGGTTGCTTTCTGCTTTTGCCGTTGCTTCCTTTGCTTCTTTTTTTGCCTTAGCATCAGCCGCCATTCTTTCGCCCAGCCAGTCTATTGGTTTTTCCTTTAGCAACCGGTCAGCAATGCTGTTCCGCACAAGGGCGGTAATGGCCGATGCGTTTTGGTTGGCAAGAACAATGATTCCTATACTATCTGTAGGAAAGAATGCGGTGCTTGCAGAAAAGCCATCAATGTTTCCGCCATGTTCTACCCGGTAATGCCCCCTGTAAGATCCAAGCGACCATCCAAAGCCATAATTGGCCATAAAAACATCCTGCCGCTGCTGTGTGGGTAGCGCAGCATTCACCACCATTTGCGAACTCATAGCCTCTTTCATATAAGTGGCAGGAAAAATTTCTTTGCCATTTACTTTTCCTCCGTTTATCCAGCACATTACCCATTTAGCCATTTCATTTACATTGCTGTTGATGCTGCCTGCCGGGCTCATGGCATTTATATCATAATAATCAGTTTTTTTAATGATACTGTCTTTATAAAGATTATAGCCCAATGCCGGTTCAATAGATTTTTTTAATTCTTGTATTGAAACATTTGAATTCGTCATACCAAGCGGAGTAAAAATTTTCTCTTTTATATTTTTCTCCCAACTTTGACCGGTTAGTTTTTCTGCTACCACACCTTGTGCCAGGAACATGAAATTGTTATACTGCCAGCGTTGCCGCAGCGGGGCAGTAGGCTCTTGGTATTGTATGCGCTGTAGCATACTGTCTCTTGAATTGGTGTTAAACAAATACCAGGAGTAATCATGTCGGGGCAGACCCGTGCGGTGGCACATCATATCCCGCAGGGTAATATTATTATTCATTTCATTGTTGAAAAATTTCAGTTCAGGCAAGTATTCCCTTACAGGTTTGTTATAATCTAATTTGCCTTCTTTTTCCAATATGCCAATTAGCAATGAAGTGAATGCCTTACTGCAAGAACCAATCGCAAATAATGTGTTTGGTGTTACAGGTAATTTTTGTTCATAGTCACGGTAGCCGAACCCTTTAGCATAAAGTATTTTGTTCTGGTTTACTACTGCCACTGCAAATCCGGCACCTTTTCTTTCTTTTAAAATCCGTTCCATTAAAGTGTCTATACTGGCTAAAGGGTCGGCAGGTGCGGGACTTTTCTTTTGTGCAAAAGATAAGGTTAGCATTAACAGCGAGATGGTAGTAAGAAGAAATTTCATCTTGTTGGTTTTATTAGTTAATGTAATGCTTGTTGCAAATCGTTTATTATATCCTGTAAATTTTCAATTCCCACATTCATTCTTATCAATCCATCGGTAATGCCATACTTTTCTTTTTCTTCTTTGGGAACACTATAGTGTGTCATAGAAGCCGGATGGGAGAGCAGTGTATCACAAGTGCCAAGCGAAACAGTTCTTACACACATTTTCAGTTTATTCATAAAATCAATTCCTCCCTCCAATCCGCCTTTTAGCTCAAAACTCAGCATAGCACCCGGATGCCGCATTTGTTTCATGGCTGTGTAGTGATCGGGATGAGATGCAAGGCCTGTATAATTTACTTTGGCAACACCTGCATGTTGTTCCAGGAAGCCTGCCACTTCCATCGCATTATGACAATGGCGTTCCATTCGTAGTTCTAATGTTTTCATTCCTTGTATTAGCAGAAAGGCATCAAAGGCATTAGAATTGCCACCAAGCAAGCGATGCATTTTGGTAGCAGTTGATTTCATGAATTCAATATCCTTCCCCAATAAAATTCCGCCAATGGCTGTGCCATGTCCATTTAAAAACTTGGTGGTGGAGTGAACGATAAAATCAACACCGTATTGAAATGGTTGTTGTAAATAAGGTGTGGCAAAAGTATTGTCGCAGGCAACAATCAGTTTATATTGTCCGGCAATTTTTGTGAGCTCATCTAAATCTACACATTGAATAGTCGGATTGGCAGGTGTTTCCAGGTACATCATCTTTATTGCTTTTTCAGCTTTGATGATGTCTGCTGTTTTTTGTATATCTCTCAGATCTGCAATGATAGCTGTAATGCCGAAGGCAGGTAGAATTTTTGAAACAAGTTCTTCTGTTCCTCCATATAAAGAAAAATGGGTGATGATTTTATCGCCGGGTTTTAAGGTGGCGAGCATTAAAGTGAAAATGGCTGCCATACCTGATGAATGAAGAATACCTTTTGCTTCAATGCCCAACCCAAATGTTTCTAATGCAGCAATTTTTTCTTCAGCCTCGGTAATAGTAGGATTGCCCCAGCGGCCGTAGATATACCCTTCTTCTTGTCCACTGAAGCGGCGCATGCCCTGTTCTGCATCATCAAACACATAAGTGCTGCTGGCATAGATGGGAACTAAGTGTGCATAGTTGGGATCCTGTTTGTGTCCGCCATGCACAGCCAGCGAACCCCAGCCAGTTAATGCCCGCCCGGATGTTCCTTTATCAGTAGCTTCCTCATTGGAGCCCGACGGACGGGGAAAACTTTTATCCATATTGAAATTTTTGAGACCGATATTTAATGGTATATGTTTGAAAATTCATTTCAAAAGTATAGGAATTTAAAATCTATTATACACTTAAAATTCCCCTTTAGGGGATAGGGGCA
>JAYVKT010000505.1:0-2944 GCA_043768195.1 Chitinophagaceae bacterium
GGCACACACCAGGTGCCAAAAAAATCAACAATCAGCAGCCGGTCTTTTAAACCCTGAAAAGAGGAAGATGCAACCGGAGAATTAAGCATTTTACTAATCTGAAAATCACCAGTGAGATCGTTCAGGGCATAGCCTGTTTGGGCATGCAAGGTTGATTTTATCGTAATGAGTATGATGAGAAAAGCTAATTTCATGCAGCAGAATCTATAGTTGGTTAAACTAATAACCGTGTATAAACGTAAATTTACCGGCAAAAGATTGAAAGTATAAAAATTCTTTATGGTATTGATACCTGAAAAAATAACAGAAACAGCCGCATTCTTAAGCGCATCGGGGTTTGTTCAGCCTACGGTTGGTATTGTAATGGGCACTGGCCTCGGAGCAATGGCAGAGAAAATTGAAAATCCAATTTCCATACCGTATTCAGGTATACCAAACTTTCCTGAGGCCACAGTTGAATTTCACAAAGGCAACTTGATTTTTGGAAATATTGGTTTAACAAAAGTAATAGCCATGCAGGGCCGCTTTCATTACTACGAAGGATACAGCATGCAGCAAATAACTTTTCCCATACGGGTGATGAAGACATTGGGAGTGCAATATCTTTTTTTAAGTAATGCGGCAGGTGGCATGAAATCTTCTTACAAAAAGGGTGATTTGATTTTGCTGGAAGACCATATTAATATGCTACCCGATAATCCACTTCGTGGATTGAGTGACCCTGCATTTGGTCAGCGGTTTGTGGATATGAGTGAACCGTATGATAAAAAACTAATGCAGTTAATCGAAAAGAATGCTGCGTCGCAAAATACTATTATCAAAAAAGGAACTTATGTTTCTGTAATGGGGCCAAACTTAGAAACAAAAGCAGAATACCGTTGGCTCCGCTCCACCGGGGCTGATATGGTGGGTATGAGTACCGTGCCTGAAGTGATTGTCGCTAATCAGTGTGGAATTAAATGTGCAGCCATTTCTGTTATCACCGATGAATGCGACCCGGAGAATTTAAAGCCCGTTAATATTGCAGAGATAATTGAAGTGGCCGGTAAATCAGATAAAGTGCTGAGTGATTTATTGGAAGCCTGCATTAAAGAATTGAATGCTTAACCACATAGTCACATAGTACACAAAGAAGAAAGACACATAGATAAATTTCTATGTGAAAACCTATGTTTCTAAATGCCTATGTGGTTCAGGGGAAAATAGATGTAATTATTGCCCCCTATAATATTTCCGGATAGTTGCTTTCATATCATCCTCACTCATAAAACCTTCCTGGCGGAATAAAATTTTTGTCCCCTGCAACACCATAATATACGGCAATGCTTTTAATCCATAATCTTTCATCAGTTGCAGGTTTTCATCGGCATTTATTTTTACTACCAGCACACTGTCTTTCATTTCCTGTTCAATCCTTTCTAATGCAGGCACCATTATTTTACAGGGGCCGCACCAAGGAGCATAAAAATCAACAAAGGTTAATGGCCTGGCAGCAATCATTTTTTCAAATTCCATCTTATTCATCCCCTGCCGGGCTGAATCGCTTTTCAATTTTATAAAAGGATAGTTTTTTATTTTCCAGACAATGATACCGCCTTTCAGGTCGTACACATTTTTAAAGCCCATCTCCTGCATAATCTTTGCAGCATCCCAACTGCGGCCTCCGATAGCACAGTAAACAAACACCGGCTTATCCTTATCAATAGTAGCCACCTGTTCCTTAAATGATGAATCATAAAAATCCATGAACACCGCACCTTTCAGGTAGCCTTTTGCGGTTTCTTCGGGAGTTCTTATATCAAGCAGCAAGGCATCGGTGGAGTTATCAAATTTCTTTCTGAATTCTTTTGGAGAAAGTCTTTCCTGAGCAGAGAGGGTAGTTGATAAAACCAGGAAACATAATATAACTGAGTAATGCAACATATCAAAGTAAAGATATAGTATAAACAACGGGGTTATTTTTTTACCCTGCTGAATGAAAGGCAACGAATCATCCAGTCGGGCAACTGCTTTTCTGGTTTTCTGTTTTTTAAATTTAAGTACAGTCCCAGTTTTTTTACAACCGGTACTTTATGTGTTTCTACATATTCAATAAGTGTGCCGTCCGGGTCTTCGTTATAGGCAAAATGCCCGGCAGCATTGCCCATGTCAAAACTATTCCGGCTATTAACGGTTAACGGATAGCCGGTGTCAAAACAAAGTTGTTCATGTTCTTCCATACCATTGATGTCGTAACAGACATGAATAAAACCGGGGTCGCCCCAGTAGCGGTTATTATATATTTTTGCTGCTTTACGGTCGGTTACTTCTACCAGCTCCACATAGGTTGGTCCAAGCAGTTTTGAAAAAGCACCTGATTGTTTCCGGCTATGCCCCAGCAAAACCCTTTTGAACTGATGTTGTCCCCCGGCTAATTCTTTCCAATCACCATACCTGCCTTCTCCTGTATAAATACATTTATCATATCCAAGAATAGTTTGATAAAAAGCAATTGATTTTTCTATTGACGATACTCCCACTGTAATACCACATACGGAACCGGTAGGATGTGTGTTCTTACTAAACCAATGCTGGTCTTCCACCACTTCAAAAATATTTCCATAAAGGTCCTGAAGAAAAAAATGCTCTAACCCTGCCGGGTTTTTGGTGGGCATTGAAAGTAGCTTTACTCCCTGCTGCCAATAATATTCATACGCAGCAGCAACATCCCTGCTTTTTATTTTTACGGAAAAAATACCGAAGTCGCCCAATTGAATTGATGCAGCGGGTGCTGATGGTTTTCGGCTGGTGTATTGCCAAATTTCAAAACCACCTCCTCCCTGCAGGTTCATGGCGAGAATAGCAAACCGGTCATGAGGTTTATTCCCGGTGTATTGCTGCATTAGCGATGCAGTGGCAGCATCCTTAAAAACAATTATATCGGTACCAAAAATTTTTCTATACC
>JAYVKT010000506.1:0-5283 GCA_043768195.1 Chitinophagaceae bacterium
CTTATGAAGAAAGTGATCACTGGCGCAGGGAATTTAGCCAGGCAACCGGCTATCAGAAGAAACTCTTTGAACAGAGCTATGAAGATTTTATAAAAACAATAGCCCCGGATAATGAAGAAAAATTAATGCGCTACCTGAAAATGGATGAAGACAAAACGAATGAAGGTGTAGATTCTGCAGTCAATTATCTTAAGCTCCGTAAGATTAAAAGGATGTTACTGGAAAACCAACTGGATCTGGAAAAACAACATACCCCGGAAGAATTCAGCATGTTACATCAGACACATGAGCATCTGAAGCAAATGGAAATGGAACTGACAAAGAAAATGGGGGCTGTAATTATCAGGTAATTTAAAATCTAACAGCTTCGTAAATATCAGTAAGAGCTATTGATGTCTGTATTGCTTTAATCAACAAAACATCTTGTATATTTTTATATTCTTCAAGCTCCCAATGACCACTGTCGTTTATCCTGAAGGCATATATCCTGACAGATTTTGTATCTACAAGAATATACTCTTTCAAAGAAAGGATATCTCTATATAAGTCAAACTTTCCTCCCATATCATAGTTTCGGGTTGAAGGAGAAAGTATTTCGATAATCACTGATGGATTCAAGAGGTTTAATTCATCATCATCTTTCGTTTCGGGTTTGCCGCATACAATGGAAATATCAGGATACGTATAAAGCGTATTATGAGGGATATATATTCGTTGGTCGCTGTTAAAAGGCTGACAAGACTTTCCTTTGAGTTTTTGCTTGATTTCTCCAAATATGTTTCCTGAAATAATATTATGTGTAACCTTTGCACCAGACATAGCCGAAACTTCCCCGGCATGCAATAAAAAAATTTCACCCCGGTAAAATTCATGTTTCTCGGAAGATTGCTCCTCCATTTGGAGGTATTCTTCCTCCGTAAATTTATTCTTGCCGTATGCAACGGCTGGCTCTCTTACTTCCATATCTAAATTTACAATTATTATCTTATTTTGCAAGCAGCATATCGCTATACGATACCTCTATCAAATCTTCGGCTTTAATCCCAAACTCCTTTACATAAAAATTACATTGCTCCTTTAATTGTTCCTGTGATAAGTCAACTTTTATATTCCCTGCTTCTATTTCTATAAATACACCAAGCCCCGGCACTTCATCAATATGAAACTTGACATTGTTGATGTAATAAATTTCTCTTCGCTTTTTCACCACAACCTTTATACCGTTCGATTTTGTCAATGCGTCTTTTAATCCTTTGGCATCTTCTATTTTTACAAGGTTAAAATGAGAACTCTTTGGGCCTGCCTGATTGGTTCTTTCATAAAAAATGAGGTTATTCTCAATATTCCCTTCTCTTAATTTCAACCTGCCATTAGGCACATTGAAATAAGTATCAGTTTGTTCATCAACCCCTTTAAAATCAGCTTCTGCGGATAACAAGTAGTTGCGGATAAAAGAGGTATCGTTACATTTAGCTTTAATCTCTACATTGAGAAATGCCATAAATAAAAAAGGTTTGTTGCTTTCACAACAAACCTAAATAATTTCAACTATAACTGGTGTTATTCTGCCATAGCAGCCGGTTCCCTTTTACGGGAGAGAGCTACTTCACCATCTCTTGCATTTTCGTCGCCTTTTACAAACCGCATTGCACTCCACACATGGTCAAGCTCTACTCTTTCGATGCTTTCGTAGCCATCGTTGGTAAGCCTGTTCCAGCTGCGGTCACGGTTGAGGTCGGTAACGATTTTGGAGGTGGTTTTGGGATAAGCTACCCAAAATTTAGACCCGTCTTTCAAGGAGGGCATCACATCTTTAAGAATACCATTCAGCTGATTTTCGCTTACGGCGAAGACCAACGCAAAGTCAATTTTCCGTGTTTTTAACAGCGGAGTCATGTTTTTGCAGAAGGATAATTTGCTGAATTGTTTCTCGATAGATGAAGGCAAACCCTGAATTAAAAGATTCTTTTCGTCTGCCAGTTGTAACTTTTCAAAAACAGTTTGTAGCATACTTAGAAGATATTTTAAGGTTTCTGTCAAACATTCCGGTTCGGGGAACTAATGGCAGAGTTCTCATTGCAGGGAGGGCAAAGGTACAGGAAATTACCTGGTAATGAAAGCATTTATATAAATAAAAAATCCGTATCGCCTAAGGCGATACGGATTTTTTGCAAAAAACAAAATTACTTACCCATTGGTTTATAACGTTCTAATGCTTCTGGCATATACTTATTCAGTTGATCAATTCTGCGGCCTTCTGCGGGGTGTGTGCTAAGAAACTCAGGTGGTTTCTGTCCATTACTAAGCTTTTCCATTCTTTCCCAAAGGCCGATTGCTTCTTGCGGATTATAACCGGCCATTGCTGTCCATATCAGACCATACCGGTCTGCTTCCAATTCATGTTTACGGGAAAATGGCAACAATATACCTACTTGTGCACCAGCTCCGTAGGCTCCTAAAAAAAGATTCTGAGTTTCTTGTGGTTTGTTAGCAACAGCCACAGCAAGGGCTACCTGACCTACCTGTGCCAGCAGACCCTGACTCATCCGCTGATTACCATGCTGAAGTAATGCATGAGAAACTTCATGACCCATTACCGCAGCCAGTGCTGCCTCATTTTGGGTGACAAGTAAAATGCCGGTGTAAACAACAATTTTTCCGCCGGGCATACACCAGGCGTTCACTGATTTATCATCTACCAGGTTAGTTTCCCATTTAAACCCGGTCAGTTTATCTGACATACCTTTCTCTGCATAATATGCTTCTACAGCCTTGACTATTCGCTGCCCTACCCTGTTTACCATTTCCGCATCCCTGTTGCTGGTAGCACCCACTACTTTACTGGTCGAAAGGAATTTCTGGTATTCGCCAATAGCCATTGTCTGTAATTCGGCTTCCGGTAATAAGGTTAACTGCTTCTTTCCTGTAAGAGCATTCTTGGAACAGGCAATTAATAACGCTGATAAGATAAAAAACGAAGTGATTTTTTGTATCATTTTGGTAAGTTTTTACAATGACGTTCAATCATCGTACCGGGTTGGTAAAATGAAAAAATATTTACTGCTTTAAGGTAATATTTTTTTCGTCACATTATCCTGTTAATTACCTGCATTATCACGGCGGCGTCTGCGGCGGTCACGGTTTTTCAGAATGGGAACCTTGCTTTCATTACCATTTAGCAGGCGGCCAATATTTTTTTGATGGGTTAATAACACCATCAATGCAACGGCAATAGCAAAAATGCGGTAGGCCGGATTATCTACATTAAATATTACTAAGATAAAAATCGGAAAAGCAATGCTTGCAAGGATGGAACTTAAGGAGACAAACCGGGTAAGGTAAAGTACAAGGGTAAAAATAGCTACACAACTAAGAGCCGTCCATGGAGATATTCCAAGCACAAGGCCAAACAAAGTTGCCACTCCTTTCCCGCCACGAAAATCTGCCCAGATGGGAAATATATGCCCCACTACTGCTGCAAGGCCTAAACCAGTTTGAAGATTTTGGAAATTTGCTTCGCTGTCGGCATATTCAGGAAGCAGTAATGCAAGTTTAACAGCCATAATTCCTTTTAGCATATCAGCCACCATAACAACCGTTCCCCATTTGGGGCCGAGAACCCTGTAGGTATTAGTAGCACCTGCATTTCCACTGCCATAGTCACGGATGTCAATGTCAAAAAAATGCTGGCTAACCCACACAGATGTAGGAATGCTGCCAATCAGGTATGCGAGAAGTATTAATAAAAGTTCATTCATAGAACCTTAACCCGGCCAGTTCGTTTTTGTATATAACCGGAAGACAAAAATAAGTAAAAAATGAAAGGTGTAACATTAATTTAATAGCAGCATAATACTTTATTAATGACTAAACCTTAAACAAATCCAATTGTTCTTTGCTGCTTTTGTGTTGAGAATCAAAGAGAATTTATCAGCTTGACTAAGAATGTCAGGTTCATCATTAACTAACAACCCACTCAATAACATAGTGCCACCCGGAGCTAATTGCTGAGCCAATACAGAAAAATTATCAAGGATGACGTTCTTATTAATGTTAGCCAGAATAATATCGTATTGCATTTTGCCAGTTGCATTGTCTGCTTTTTTCAACTCCGACTTTGTGCAATTATTCCTTTCCAGGTTTTCGGCAGTGTTGGCAATACTCCACTCATCATAATCCACCGCCATTATTTTTGCAGCACCCAGCTTTTCTGCAAGAATGGCCAATATGCCGGTGCCTGTACCAAAATCAAATACTACTTTACAGGTAAAATCAATTTCCCGCATCTGCTGAATCATCATAAAGGTGGTAGCATGATGCCCCGTACCAAAACTCATTTTTGGGGTAATTACAATTTCATGTTCCATTCCAGCTATTGGTTCATGAAAGTCGGCACGGATACCAACGAAGTCATCAACGATCACCGGCTGAAAGTTTGATTCCCACACTGCATTCCAGTTGGTTTCTTCAATGGTTGTTTGCGTAAAGGAAAGATGATGGCTGGCAGCAATTTCGTTGACAGCGGCTTCTATAAAATCATTGGAAGGGATGAATGCTTTGAGATTTTTTTCTTCTTCTTCAAAACCATCGAAACCGATTTCGCTTAATTGTGCAATAAGTAAATCGGATTGTTCTGCAGAAACGTTTTGAAATTCTATTTGAATGTAAATTGCCATAGATATAAAATAGTTTAGCCACAGATGAACACGGATTAACACAGACCTGCCTACCGGCAGGCAGATGAATACAAGTTAGCCACGAAATCACACTAATTTACACGAAATGAAGTTTGTATTTTTTCGTGTTGTTTCGTGTGATTTCGTGGCTCAAAAAAATAGCCCCACCAAGTGAGGCTATTGATATTCTATAAAACCCTTTCTTACAACTTGAAAACGACTTTTACATTTTCGGAGTAGTACTCCCCTTTAGGGGTTGGGGGCTTAGTTACGTCCTTCGTCGTTTCTGTTATCTCCGCCACCTTGCTGTCCTTCAGGCTTCGGCATCAAAATCTTTCTCGACAATTTGAACTTACCAGATTTAGGATCGGTACCTATCAGTTTCACTTTCATCACATCACCTTCATGTACTAATCCTTCCAGTGTTTCCAAACGTTTCCAGCTTACTTCACTGATGTGAACCAATCCTTGCTTGCCCGGCATAAACTCTACGAATGCACCGAATGGCATGATTGATTTAACTACTGCTTCGTACACATCACCAACAGAAGGTACAGCCGTGATTCCTTTAATCCAGGAAACAGCCTTGTCAACACCTTCTTTCTTC
>JAYVKT010000507.1:0-7873 GCA_043768195.1 Chitinophagaceae bacterium
GCCACCGGCATTATTGAAGACTCGATAAAAATTGACAGTTATGCACCGCAGATAAAATGGTCTCCCGATAGCCGGAGCATATGCTTTTATATTTATGAGTATCCCAATTATTATTTTGCCTTGTATGACAGGAAAGGCAGCCTGCTTAAAAAAATAACGGTGCCTTACCCGGTTTTAAACTACCAGCTCGACAGTGCAGCTACAGAAATTGCAGCAACACTATATTATTTACCCGAAAGTGGGGCAGAGTATGAATCTGATCTGAGCGGAGCTTATATTTACCCTAAAGGAAAAAAATACAACTACAGAATTTACACATTTGATATTGCCAGCGGAGCCGCTAAAGATAGTATCTCTGTAAAAGCTACTTTTCCACGGGTAGAAGGAAAATGGAAGGGTAGTTGGTTATTGTTATTGTGTCAGAGTGAAGCAGAGTTTCAAATGAGTGCTGCGCTATGCAAGGTTGATTTTAAAAACAAGCAACTGAGTAATATTGCTAATTCAGAGCAGTTGTTCGTAAATGAGAACATCAGTAAAATTGAAACACTGTTAACAGATGAACTTTTAGTTTCCGGCAGCAGGACTGTATTTGAATTTTCAGAAAAAGAAAACCGGTTCAACCAGGTTATTTCGCTGCCATTGATGCGGGTTCAAATGATTGAAGGAACCGGAGCAAATTCTACCCGGCAATCTGCTGCTATAATTGCTATCGGGGCCAGCGGACAACGATGGGCTGAAAATGAATTATGGATATATAGTAAAGATAAAAAGCTAACAAAAATTGATATAAGGAATTTTTTCCCCCACCTCGTTACACTGAACCGGGATTCGGTTTCTATTTACAACTTTACGAAAGAAGAAGTATTGCTAAGGAAGTATGCTACTGTTGCTGTGCCGGTTGTAGAAAAGCCAGAAGTGTTGATACAAAACAGCCTGAAAGCAGATAACAGGCTAATAATTCCCAACTCTGATTTTTTACTGGAATATAATGCTGAGGAATGGCAGGTAACAAATCAATCTTCTCAGCTTATTGTACACCGCCAACGAGATTTTGAAAGCTATGGAACAAAATTCGCTGCATCCGGTAATGGTCAATACATTTTAAAATATTCTTCGGATAAGGCAGAATTAATAAAAACCGGCAAATGGAAAGAAGTGGCTGCTGCACTATCATTGCAACATCCGTTGCTTAAAGACGGTAATTCACTCTACAGCGGCCAGGCCAGTCTTTCAAACCTTGCATTTAATCCTGCTACTTCTTTATTAACCGGTTTTTTTAACAGCAGCAATTTTTATTTTATTGCTGCCTGGGATATTACTACTTCTTATTCTCCAAAATATGTGGTAAGGATAGAAAGAAAAGGAATACCGGGAGATACAAAATCTTTATATACCAGTGGCGGGCCTGTTCCCATATTGCTTACACATATCATTTATAATATGCAGGAAGCAGAATGGAAAAAAATAAATTCAGATGATTTATTAAAAAGAATAAAACAATTATCCGGCAGCTTGTCTTCTTTTACTATGGAAAAGCTAAATGAGTTTAATGATTTTTCATGGAAACATAATGTTGCAGAAGGAAAGGTGACAGGCAATTTCAGTTACCAGGATAGTATTTACGGGCAACTGCTTATAGATTTAAAAAATCCCTCTCAGTCTGTTTATTTCTGTCACAGGGTTTTGAAAGGAACTTTTCCGGGCTATAAGTTTGTTCAGTTTTTGCCGGGAGGATTTGGCATCCCCAAAATTGAATTGTCGGACAATGGGAATATCGTTGCCATATCGGATCTGGGTAGTGTTACATTATGTGATCTCCGTACACTGAAAAACATTGCCATCCCCAAAGAAAATAAGGAAGCAAACTTTGACGGCGATTCTCATTTTTTAGTGGAGTCGAAAGGGATATTAATTAATAATTCAGCCTGGTATGATGCAAATGATTTAAAGCCGATATACCCGAAAGCGAAAACATTGTATTGTGATTCGGTTAACTACCTCCCGGAAAAAAAATTACTCGTCGTTAATTTATCTGGGAGACAGAGATACCTGGAAATACAATTGGACAGGATGAGTATAAAACAAAAGAAAAATACACCGGTAAAATTGCAAAAGAGTTTTATACGGGATACCACTTACAGGACTTTTTTCCCCGATAAAAAATTCTGGCTCATCGCCGGCCAGTGGGGATTGGGGTATGATAGCTCCCAAAAAGCAACTATCAGTTATATGGGAAGAACTTTTGCCACATCGCTAAACGGCAGAATCAATTTTGTTCAGTTTCTACCGGCACAAAATCAGGTCTTAATAGGTAATACTAATGAAGGCAGTTTCGAGTGCTGGGATGTTATAGCAGAACAAATGCTGTTTAAGCTGGTGTTGATAGATGAAAGCAATTTTTTTATCCAAAGTAAATCAGGTTATTATTATGCAACACCCAATGCCTTGCAACAAGTAGGTTTTTTACTCGATGGAGAAGGTATTCCGGCCAGCTTTCTTGATGCGGGTCTTAACCGGCCCGACATGGTGCTGGGCGATATGTTTGATACGGCAGATAATAATATAAAACAACTGATTGCTATTTATAAAAAGGCAGCCGTAAGGAAAAGCAGCAAGACTAATTTAATTGTTGCCGGACAATTGCCGGTCGTTAGTGTTTCAAAACCTGTTACCACACTACAACAACAGGATGAGTATGAGATAAAGTATGAAGTGCGGGGCAAAGCAAACCCTGTGAGCTACTTTAGTATCCAGGCGAATAATATAATTATATGGGATACCACTTTTATAAAACCATTATTCAACCAGTCGCTTGTAAAAAAAATTCAGTTAACGTCAGGCGAAAATCAATTAGTGTACTTGGTTAAGGATGCCGGTGGTAATTCCAGCATCCCCGTTTTTCAGCGAATCGTTTATCAACCCGCAAAACCAGTGGATCCGAAGACGTATATAATTGCACTGGCCGTAAATAACTACAGTGATACAGCCAAAAATCTGAAGTACGCCACCAAAGACGGTAAGGATATACTGGCAGCTTTCAGAACTATTGAAAAGGGACAAATTGTAACAGATTCTTTATTCGATGCAGCAGTGACAATAGAGAATATCAGAAAGCTGAAACAAAAATTGTTGCAAACCAATATTGAGGATAAAGTGATTATTAGTTTTTCTGGGCATGGTATGCTCGATGACAGTATGAACTTTTACCTCGCTACATACAATATGGATTTCACCCATCCCCGGAAGCAGGGTTTTAGTTTTAATGAACTGGAAGAATTGTTGACAGGTATTCCGGCCAGAAAAAAATTATTACTTATTGATGCTTGTCATAGCGGCAATATTGAGAAAGAAGAAGAATTAACTGAAAAGGAGAAAACGATAATGGCGCCGCAGGTGAAACCACAATCAGATGTAAGCGGATCGGCAAAAGGCCTCGGTATTATAAGGCCGTCTGACATAAGTTTGCAGCAAGTGATTGGTCAACTATTTGCATCTTCAAGCAGTAAAAGCGGTACCGAAGTAATTGCTGCTACTGCCGGTAATGCCTACGCCTATGAAGCACCCCAATGGAATAATGGTGTGTTTACATATGCTGTTCTAAAGGCTTTTAATAGTAATGCCGATCTGGATAAGAATTTTAATAATAGTATTTCTATTAAAGAACTTAAGCGGTTTGTATATGCTATGGTAATTGAGTTGACGAATGGTAAACAACAGCCTCTTTCCCGGTACGAGAATCCCAACTATGATTGGGATTTGTTACCCATGCGATACGACTAAACCCGCCGCTATACTTTTTTTTCTGTAAGAAGATCTGTGCGCCTGGGCTCCGGCACATTTTCGTATTGATAAGGGCAATGCTTGCAACCATTGCCACAGCAATAACCTTTATCTAAATGATATTTTTGGGTAAGCACCACATAGCCGTCTTCATTTATGTAATAATCCATTCCTTCAATCAGTTCCTTCATACACCATTAATTTTTCTTTTAGCTTTAAATCATTTTCAGTGTTTCCCAAGTCAACCGGCAAGGAAAAACAACAGTAATGAATCCTATTGCAGCCTGCTATGTCTAATGATTCGTAGTGGGTTTTAATTTTCAGTTCATCACTCACTGTTTGCTGTTTAAATACATTGTCAAGATCTGTATGCAATACACAGCCATACATATCAATCACTGTTTTGGTAAACCGGTATAGATCCGGGCTGTCCGTCTTTAAATGTATTAAACCACCGGGAACAAGGAATTGTTGATACAACCGTAAAAATTTTGGATGTGTCAGCCTTTTTTTTGCTTTTGACATACGAAGTTGGGGGTCAGGAAAGGTTATCCAGATTTCTGATACTTCATGCGGCGCAAAACATTCTGCTATCTGATCTATTTGTGAACGGACGAAAGCAACATTTGTTAAGCCGGTTTCCAATGCTTTTTTTGCACCTACCCAGATACGGTTGCCTTTAAGGTCAATACCAATAAAATTTCTATCAGGATATAATTGGCCAAGGCCGACTGCATACTCTCCTTTGCCACAGGCCAATTCCAGTGTAACTGCATTTTCATTTTTGAAAAAGCCTTTCCATTTTCCTGCAATGTTTTTTGGAAACTCCAGCACATTAGGAAAAGTAGCCAGCTCCGAAAATCGTATGAGTTTTTTTTGCCCCATTGGGGCAAAGATAACCGTTACCTGCTCAGAATTTCAGCAAGAGGCCGATACCGATCAACGATTTTACCTGTAAGTCCGGCGACGTTTTATTTTTACCAAACAATTTTACGTCATCATCATAAATAAGATCCACCCCCCAGCTGAGGGATAAAACTTTTATCAGTTTTGCATTCAGTACGTTCGACATAAAAACATCAATATTCTGCGGATTATTTCTGTAATTGGAAAATAAATCAAGCCGCCCTTTGTAGGTAATAAATTTGTTGAATTCCTTCAGGTAGCCAATAGTGGCAAAGGCGCCAAACTCCAGATTGGTTTTTTTACCCGGGGTAACGCCGTACAATCCTTTATTGGAAAGGGCGGTATCCCTTACAATAACTAAACGGGCTGTAGCCGGAGAAACGAAAATGGTTAAATTTTTTGTTGGCTTATAATCAAGGCCGGGGCTAAGTAATAAATATCCCGGTGCCATAAAGGTGGAGGAAAACGTTTTTATATTATCAGAATAGGTAAATCCTTTAAAGAACTGTGACCGCAGATTAAGCAAACCGGAAAGATTTAACTTAGAAGTAAGGGCATGCCCGTATTTGGAGAGCAGATCAAAACGGTCATCATTTTTCCGGCTGCCGAGGCTGGTTGTGTTTACATAGCCGAGATTAAAATCAAACGTGTTGTCCCAGCTATGTTTGCCTTTTTTATAAAAAGCAAATAGATTGAGCATAGAGTTTACGGATAAAGAAAAATCATCACCGCCAGCCGCCCAGTTGGTAAGCGAACCTTGTGAAATATTGAGTCCATAAAAGCCACCTTTCTTCCAGTTTTTGGAAGAGGTGTCTGCTGCATCTTTTTTAATTGATTTGCCCGATTCAGCTTGTAAAGCTTTTACGGTTTGATCTTGTGCAGTTAACGATAACGGAACAGTAAATAATAGAAGGACAACAGTTGCTTTCATAACAAAAGTATTTAGTAAAGAAAATAATTTATCCTCTTGCGGTAAACAAGAAGGGGGCTTTTGCTTGAGGCAGGTAAGAATGATTGCAATATATAATATTGCAGCGACGGGAATGGGGTTATATCTTTTTATCCTCTATAAACTTTTTCACAGCCGGGGATAATTTAATGGCCGGGTTTTCTTTTATATTAATAGTAGAAAGCTCTGCTAATTGGAGAATGCTTTCAGGAAGGGAGTTGAGTTTATTTGATTCAAGATAAAGTTCGGCAAGGCGGGACAAGCTGCCGATGCCCTCGGGAAGCGAAGTGATTTTATTACCATTTAAATCCAGCACTGTAAGGTTGCTGAGTTTTGTAACACAAGCAGGCAAATCGGTAAAGTTGTTATACGATAGTGCCAGGTATTTAAGGCGGGTCAGGTTGCCCATACTTTCCGGAAGTGAGGCAAGCAGGTTTCCGCCCAGCCCTATTTCGGTGAGATTGCCCAGGCTTGAAATGCTTTCGGGAATGTTGTTAATAATATTTCCATATAAATATATTTCTGAAAGTTTGCTGAGCTTGGCCATAAAGTCGGGAAAAGAAGCCAGCTTATTGTTATTGAAGTAAAGAATTTTAAGGCTGCTGAGTTTTGTAATAGTTCCGGGAATAAAAGAGCAATTATTATTACTGAAGTCAAGCTCAGTAAGAGTGGTTAGCTGTGTTATACTTTCCGGAAGTGTATTAAATTTATTATTGCTGAGATTAAGTTCGGAAAGATTTTTAAGACCGGAAATGTTTTCTGGTACGGATGAAAGCTTGTTGCCTGCAAGATCAAGGGTAGTAAGGTTTGTAAAACGGAGAACACTTTCGGGTACCTCCGTCAATTTTTTATTGTTTAAAGCCAGTATAAAAACATCGGAAGGGTTTTTTAAAGCCTCTTCCAGTGAAGTATAAACTTTATCTTTTTGACTATAGCAGATTAAATTGGAAAAGAAGAGGGCTGTGATTAGGAGTGGTTTTTTCATGACATAAAATTCGGGTATTTATTTTTCAGATCCATATTTTCGGGTATTCATTTCAAAAACTATCAGCCCATTGTAATGCCTGAAAATAAAAAAGCCTCTCTGAAAAAATCAGAAAGGCTTTTTAAATGCTGTAGGGGGAGGGCTCGAACCTCCACGGAGCAGTTAGCTAAAACACAAAGTTCGGTGGTCGACCCCGGTCGAGCAGGTATTGCTACCTGAACGGCTCTATGTTTCGTTTGTCCTGTTTTCTCCACCCCCGAGACAAGAGGGTATGTCTGCCATGCTTTCGCAATTTCATCACCCCACAGTATATTTATAAGAGCTTGATAGAACAAATATAGGCCGTAAGTTCTTTTCATTCCAAAATTTTCAATAAATATTTTGAAATTATAGAAATTATTTAAATATTTGATAATTATTATAAATTTTATCTAAAATAAGTATCAAAATGGCCACTAAATTAAATCTTGATAAACTGGACCTGCAGATAATTCACCACATGATGGAAAATGCAGCCATGTCGTATGCTGACCTTGGAAAAAAATTGTTTGTATCCGGCGGTACTATTCATGTCCGTATCAAAAAGCTACAGGAGGCGGGAGTGGTTAAAGGTACAAGACTGAAAGCAGATTTAAAACAACTGGGGTATGATGTAATTGCTTTTATTGGCATTTATCTGAAAGAAAGTTCCCTCTACGATTCGGTGGCCAAAGACCTTCAAAAAATTCCGGAAATTGTCCGGCTTAATTATACAACCGGTAATTACAGCATGTTTGCTGAAATTGTTTGTAAAGACATTACACAACTTCGCTTTGTACTCCACGACCAGTTGCAAAAAATTAAAGGTATTGAACGAACAGAAACATTTATTTCGCTGGAAGAAAGTTTTGCCCGGAATGTAAAAGTGGTATAACGTGGGATGACTTGTTGCCGTTTTTTCACCCTGGCGGTGTTCTTTCTTCAGCCCGCAACCAACCCACCTTGGCATAGCAGCAAGGCAATCACCACCAACCAGCATACTGCCTGCATAAAATTTTACGCCACCATTTTAAATCTACCCTGTTTGCATGGAAAACCTGCAAATAAAACTTGAGTACATTTGCCGGGGTATCTGTAAACATATTTAAAATGATCTCAGTTATAAAGGCAACGGAAGAAGATTGCCAACCCATCGTTAATATTGGGAGAATATCTGTAAATGATGCTCATAGAGAAAGCACTACTGCCGAAAATATGAAAGCATATATTGACAG
>JAYVKT010000508.1:0-3605 GCA_043768195.1 Chitinophagaceae bacterium
GTGCTTCGCTGCAATATGACGATGGAAATATAAAAGTAAGCAGCGTAATAACCGGCAGCCCGGCCCACAAATCAGGCGACATACAGCCGGGTGATGTAATAATGAAAGTGGCCCAGGGAAAAGAAGAACCTGTTGACCTGACCGGATATGTAGTAACGGATGCCGTAAAAGTAATCCGTGGCAAACAAGGAACTGAAGTAAGGCTTACTATTAAAAAGGCAGATGGTACGGTCAAAGTTGTAACGCTTATCAGAGATAAAATTGTACAAGACGAAACCTATGCCAGAAGTGCAATTGTAAAAGAAGGCGGCTCAAAAATTGGTTACATTTTTCTGCCAGAATTTTATGCAGATTTCGACAGACCTAATGGCCCCCGTAGTTTTGTAGATGTTGCTAAAGAAGTAACAAAATTAAAAGAAGAAAAAGTAGATGGAATTGTTATTGATCTTAGAAATAACGGTGGCGGTTCCCTGTATGATGTGATACAGATGGCGGGCCTCTTTATTGATGATGGACCTATTGTTCAGGTAAAAGACAGAGAGAACAAACCAAGTGTTTTAAAAGACAAAGACAAAAATGTTTTATACGCAGGGCCGCTGGCTGTTATGGTAAACGAGTTTAGTGCATCGGCATCCGAAATATTTGCCGCAGCCATTCAGGATTATAACCGGGGTGTTATTATCGGCAGCACTTCTACATATGGAAAAGGAACTGTGCAGCGTAATATAGGGCTTGATGAAGCGGGGATTTCTTTGTCTAATTCAGATCTTGGTACGGTAAAACTGACCTTGCAGAAATTTTATCGCATCAATGGTGGCTCCACTCAGTTAAAAGGAGTTTCTTCTGACATTGTATTGCCTGATAACCTGGAACACCTGAAAGTAAGAGAGAAGGATAATGATGATGCCTTACCCTGGGATGAAATTTCAAATGCTACCTATAATAGCTGGAAGCCAGGTTACGACTTGAAGATAATCCAGCAATTAGCCAGTCAGCGGTTGGATAATGACCCATCATTTAAATTGATTAAAGAAAGCTCAGAATGGTTATCAAAGCAAAATGATAAGCAGTATTCGCTGCAAATTGATAAGTATCGTAACGAACAAAAGTCCATTCGCACAACGATTAAGCAATTGGAGGTTTTGCTAAAGTTGAAAGATTCAATCAATGTATCTGCTTTGCCACAAGAAGAAAACCGTTATGCAGATGATAAAAACAAGAAAGAAAGATTTGTGCAGTGGATAAAAGGCTTACAGCAGGATATTTATCTTGATCAGGCCATTAAAGTTATGAATGATATAATTGGCCAGCAGAACCTTGTAAAAGCGAAAAGCACTGAAGAGCCTGCTAAAAAGGGGTTCTAAATAAATGAATATAATAGAAAGCCCTTTGCTACTCCAGCAAGGGGCTTTCTATTTACAGGTATCTTTCTCTTACTACCGTTACATGGTGGTTAACATGCCCCACCAGTATAAACCCAATCGCTAATACATTAAAAGGATTGTTGCTGGCAATTCCTGTGGAGTTGAGTTGCTCTTTATTGAAAGAACCAAAAAGCAATTCAGAAGAACGGCGAACGGCTTTAAATTCTTCCATCAATACCGACCAGTCTCTTTTAGTTGCCCGGGCATTACCGGCATATAGATTTTCATCAAAACTTGGAAGGGGAGTTTTATCCTTTCTTGCAAAACATAGCCCCCGGTAGGCAAACACTCTTTCCGTATCTATAATATGCTGGAGTACTTCTTTGATTGTCCATTTTCCTTTTGCATACCGGTAATTTCTTTTTTCTGGCGGAATGTTGTTGAGAAAACGAATAAATAAAGGGGTCTGTTTCTTCATTGCATCCAAAAGGCTGCTGCCTTTTACCTGATTAATGTAGCGGTGATAATACCCGGGCACATAATTTAAATCCGGACGGGCCATGGCAGCTTATTTTATTTTTTAACTGTTTTACCTATGGTAATATTCAACTTCTATGCTTAATTTTTTTTCTGTGCAGGCAAAGTTGTAATTGTCGGTTGAGCAGCCGGGGCACTATTAAGCGGGGCTCCAACTGAGATATCGCAACGGTGACCTGGTTGTCCGTGTGCCGGGTTCATACCCGGAGCAACAGCGGCTGTCTGAGTGGGTGTTGTTACAATTTGCGGAGTAGTAACTGTTACAGGTTTTTGGGCTATTGTTGGTGTGTTGGTTGTTACTGGTGAACTGTTAAGCGGGGCGCCAACAGCAATTTCGCAACGGTGGCCGGGTTGCCCATGCGCAGGATTAAGTCCGGCAGTGTTAGCCGCAGCAGGCTGTACGGTTGCCGGAATACTAACCGGTGCTGATTTAGCAGGGGTAACAACAGGTGTTGATACTACAGGAGTAGTAACTGTTTGAGGAAGAGGATTGACAGTTGGCGTATTAGCCTGCGGCAATGTGTTTACAGTAGCCGGGGTGCTTACAGCAGGAGCGGTATCAGCCTTAACTTCATCCGACTTGCTGGCACAACTTAAAACTGTTGTTATTGTAAATACCGCAACGAAAAAAAATACCTGTTTCATTATTAAAGAGTTTTTTATTTTGACAAAAATTAAAATTACTCAAGTTTATTGATAGTTGATATTGTTTTCAGAAAATGGAGCTATAAGTAGATTGACAAAAAAAACCCCGGTACTGCCGGGGTTTTGAAAGCTTAGTATTTATCTTATCCTTTCACTTTTGGCTTTACAGTAGATTTTACTGGTTTTGCCGGAGCAGGTTTTCTTTCTCCTTTTATTGTAGAAGCTAATTTTATGGCTTCAAAGGCATTTACTACGCCACCTGCACGGCTAAGGTTACTTAACGGCACCATTTCATCGTCGCCCGGGTTTTTTACCTTATCAACTGGTTTCTGCGATGATTTTTCGATAACCATTTTTACCTGTGCGGCACTAAGGTTTGGATAATATTCTAATAAAAATGCTGCCAGGCCTGCTACTACAGGAGAAGCCATGCTGGTTCCCTGCAAATTTTGATAAGTGTTGCCACCGGGTACTGTAGAATAAATTTTTACTCCGGGTGCAAACACATCAACCTCGTTTTTACCATAGTTTGAAAAATTTGCTGTGAGGCCACCAGCTTTGGGGTCGCCGCTTGCACCAACGGTAATCCAGTTGTTTGGTTTTGTGCCATCCAGCAATTGCGGTGTTGGATAGTTAAATGTGGTATCTAAATTTTTTGCATCGTTGCCAGCCGCATGTACCATCAGCACACCTTTGCTTTCCGCATATTTTACGGCTTCATCCACCCATTTTTTTTCAGGAGAAAAGCCTTTTCCAAAACTCATATTAATAACCTGGGCGCCATTATCAACAGCATAGCGAATAGCCAAAGCAATGTCTTTATCATGTTCATCACCATCCGGCACGGCACGAAGGCTCATTATTTTTACATTGTCAGCTACACCATCCATTCCTTTTCCATTGCCACGGGATGCTGCAATGATGCCAGATACATGGGTGCCGTGCAAGGCTGATTTATTGCTGACCATTACATCATTATTGCCATAAAACTTATCATTAAAATCACTGTAGTTGTCTTTAACCACATCCGCCCTGTATGTTTTTGGAGGGGTGTTACCG
>JAYVKT010000509.1:0-3022 GCA_043768195.1 Chitinophagaceae bacterium
AAGCGATTCAACGCTTTCGGCTTTTGAGTAAAGCCATAAACGTAGTTTATCTTCTGCCTCTAATACAAAAAGTATATCAGGATTGTTATCCCTGATATACTCTAATAATTTGCTTATAAGAACTTCCTGCATAAAATGTTTTTTAGTCCCCCTTTGGGGGATTTAGGGGGCCTTTTAAACGCCAAAGAATGAACGGATAACAGTGGCTACAATTACCAGGAACACACAACTGCCAAACCATGCCGCTGCTACTTTTCCTGTATCATGGTCGCCGCTGTTCCATTTTTGATAAACTTTTACAGCCCCAATTAATCCTACAATTGCACCAACTGCATACATCAGGTTTGTACCGGCAGCGAAGTAGCTTCTCACTTTAGTATTAGCCTCATTAATACCGGCATTACCGTCTTGCGCCAATGCTGCAACTGAAAATAGCAGCAGAAAAATACTTGCCACTGCATACATCCACTTTCTTTTGTCACTCACTTTTTTCATAATCACATTTGTTTTGAAAATTGAAGAATAAAAGAATGCTTCATTAAGCCAACTCATCTGCACTTGATTTTCCTGCACATAGTTAATGAAGCATTACTTTTTCAAACCCACATATATTGAATGTCTGCCGCTGTAAACCGTTCAGGATAATATTGAGCAAGCAAGCCGGATATGGCAGTTTCCAATTCCTGTTTATGTTCTGTTGACTGTAAGCCTGGATATTTACCCACTATCATTTTTACGGCAAAGACTATTTCTTCTTTTGGTGCTTCCGGCTTCATTTCAGCCAGGTAAGCATTAGCTTCATCCCAAAACGGCTGGAGCATAACCGTTGCATCATCAGGATTTTCTTTTGGTAAAAAGTCAGCATGATTACTGTCAACAAAATGTTTCTTTATATCAGCAACAGGAATCGCTGTACTTTTTTCGTCTATTCTTTTTATTCCAATTAAGGAAAGTATTTCCCATCGGAAATATTTAACCCCTACAAAGCAATAATAAAATAGCAGCAAAGTGATTAATACTGTTGTGTACTGGCTCCATGAAATTGAATTGAACATCGTAAATAATTTAGCTATAGTTTTATTTATGCAATTACCTTTCCAAATCAGGGATAATAAACGTAGGCGAGGTAGGGCTACCGATGGTTTAGTATATGCAGGATTGTCCTGTTATAGGAAAAATTATTTGTACATTTATTCTTTGATAAGCTGATAATAAATATACAAGATAGTATGCCCAATAGAACATTTACGGCAAGCTTAACCGATACACCCTAAGACTATGACGGAACAACAATTTTATCAGCTTTTACATAGACGAATCTCACAAATTGCTATTGGGGCCTCTGCAATTAGAAACCAAGGTTCAGGAGGGCTAATAAAAATTTTACGACAGTATTTTGAAACAAAAGTTGACTTGGAGATTTTCATAAAATCATTAGCTGACGAAACTAAATATGAGGAATTTCTAAATGGGCACACATCGAAACTTTTGACACTTTTCCCTGACACTGCCCAAAGTTGGGGAGCTGCAAGAAAAGGCTTGAATCTCTTTTTAAGAGAAATTATTTACAGTAAATTTTTTTCTTATCGTTTTTCATTGCCCGACGATTTTGAAGAATTTAATCAGTTCGTAAAATTTATGGAAGTTCCGCTTGACAAAGAAGTTGCTCACGGTTTAATTGATGACTCAAACTGTCAATTGCCAAGATGGGTAAACATAAAACATTTGACACCAACTTTAAGTAAGACATATCAAAGTCAGGCTTTAATTATTGCAGCACAAGAAAATGTTGCAAGGGTAAATCTCGATTTAAAATATTGGCGTTCCGCTTAATCAACCAATATGAAACGAAACTCTACTCTTACATGCTGCAAAAGATTACGGACTCCAACTTTAAAAGCTGACATATTATTCCAGCCTCTTAGCTTAAAAAGATATTAATTCTGCTACCTTTTTCCTTATTTTTGTAACAATGGAAAATGTACATAAGCATATAGAGCACTCAATTTCAAGGCATAAGAAAGGGGGTTTGCTATTTCCAACTGACTTCAGGGGAAAAGGTACTCAAACCGCTGTTAAAACGGCTTTGTCAAGATTAAGCCGGGAAGGAAAGTTGAAAAGGCTGGCACATGGCATTTATTATGTGCCTAAAATAGACCCTTTATTCGGCGCTATTTATCCGGCACCGGAAGAAGTAGCTGAGTCTATTGCAAAAAAAGAAAAGGTCCGTATAAAACCTGCCGGAGCTTATGCGCTGCACCGACTGGGTCTTACAACGCAGGTACCTACCAAACTTGTTTACATAACGGATGGCGAAAACAGGCAGATAAAAATTGGAAAAACGGTTATCCGCTTTAAAGCCACCACTCCAAAAAAAATGTCGCTGGAAGGCCAGTTAAGCAGCCTGGTTATTTTGGCATTGGATGAAATAAATCCTGCAAACATTGATAATGATACAGCAAATAAAATAAAAGCGATTTTACAAAAAGAGAATCCTGGTCAGTTAAAAAGAAACCTGCTGCTAACATCTGGCCGCATCAATGATTATATTGTAAAGCTTTTAAAATAACAGCACATGACAGGCTGGTTAAAATTAACAGACGAGCAAAGAAGAACAAGTATTGCACAAGCGGCAGTTGTAAGCGGTATTGCTGCAAAAGCAATAGAAAAAGATTGGTGGGTAACACTCACACTTAAAGCATTATTTGAAAGCCCCTATGCAAAGTTTTTTATTTTTAAAGGCGGCACTTCATTAAGTAAAGGGTGGAAATTGATAGAACGGTTTTCAGAAGATATTGATATCGCATTAGACCCAATGGCTTTTGGAAAGGAGTATAAAACTAACCCCAGCCATACCTATGTAAAAACATTAAAGAAATTAGGTTGTGAATTTACCAGCACTGTTTTACTGGATTCATTAAAAGCACAGTTCATTCATATAGGAATACCGATGAACGACATTGCTATTACAGCAGAAACAGTTCCTGAAACAATACCCGACAGAGACCCTCAAACTTTATAT
>JAYVKT010000510.1:0-5166 GCA_043768195.1 Chitinophagaceae bacterium
CAAATATGCAATTGCTGAAAAATGGAGTTAGTAATGACAAGCTACATTTTGTGGGCAATACAATGATTGATACTTTGTATCAAAACCTGGGCAGATTGAATAAACCTTCATTTTATGATGAGTATAAACTGCAGGAGAAAAATTATTTTCTTGCAACTCTCCACAGGCCTTCAAATGTAGACGATCCTGAAAAATTAGCTACACTTCTTGCTGCAATTTAAGAAGCTGCAGCGGATATACCAATTGTTTTTCCGGTACACCCACGCACACGCCAAATCATTGATAAATTTAAAATAAAGAGTAAAAATATTTTAATGATCGATCCTCAGGGATACCTGGAATTTATTTACCTGGTGCAAAATGCAAAAGGGATTATTACCGATTCTGGTGGAATAACAGAAGAAGCTACAGTATTACATATACCTTGTTTAACATTACGCAACTCTACCGAAAGGCCGGAGACAGTTACTTTGGGAACCAATGAATTGATTGGCGATGACCTGTTTAAATTAAAGTTATATTTAAGAAAAATTATTGAAGGAGATTGGAAAAATGGTTCTGTTCCTCCGCTATGGGATGGTAATACCTCAGTAAGAATTATTGAGGTGCTTAATTCTATTTATTCATCTGAGCAGGTTACTGCATAATTGTTACTGATTTTTCCATGACACACAAAATGACCCCGGCAATAAAAAATTGTGTAATCAAAAATTTGTTTGTTGTAACATTACAAATTTTATAAATTTCCCTGCATGAATACACAATTTGAAAGATACCTGCAAATAACCCTGGTTGCACTGGATTTATTTGTATTAAACATAGTTTACTTTTTTTGTAAAGTTATATTAGCAACCGGTCTGCCGCCAGATTACCTTAGCGTTTATTTTCAGTATTGGGTTATTTCCAATATTGCATGGCTGTTACTATCTTTCTTTTTTAGGAATTACGCAGGAAAAATTATTTTACAATTCGAATTTTTTACAAAGAGAACGGCACAGGTTTATCTTTTGTGGATTATTTCTATTTTATTTTACCTGTTTTTTTCACGGGAGTTTAAAATTTCCAGGTTATTTATAATATCAGGTATGCTGGGTTTTGGAGTGGGGCTTTTAGCAAACAGGTTTCTTTACCTTGGGATAAAAAAATATTTTAAAAACACACATTACCTTATAAAAAAAGTAATTATTCTTGGTTATAACGATACTGCAAAAAAATTGGCAAAATATTTTGAAGAAGATGGATTGAATACGCAATTACTTGGGTTTATTGAAGATGATAAAAATGTACACGAATTATCGCACTACCCTATTATAACAGATATTGGTAAAGCACTGAGTGTAGCAAAAGAATTTGATGTGGCAGAAATATATTCAACTATTACGCCGGAACAGAATAAGGATATTTATGAATTAATGTATCAATCCGAAAAAGAATGTATTCGTTTTAAAATTGTACCTAATCTTTCAGTTTTTATTACAAGGGATGTTCATATAGAATATTTTGGAGACCTTCCAATACTTTCATTGCGCAGCGATCCTTTAGATGATGTAGGTAACAGAATTAAAAAGCGGGTGTTGGATATAGTGGTCAGTTTTTTTGTTATAGTTTTTGTTTTGTCCTGGCTTATTCCAATATTAGGGTTACTAATTTTGTTGGAATCCAGAGGGCCGGTTTTCTTTTCGCAATTACGCACGGGAAAAAATAAAAAGCCTTTTTATTGTTTAAAGTTCCGCAGTATGAGGACAAATAAGGACGCTGATTTAAGGCAAGCTACACAAAATGACAGCCGTGTAACTAAAATCGGCAGCTTTATTAGGCGTACAAGCCTGGATGAATTTCCACAATTCCTAAACGTATTTAAAGGGGAAATGAGTTTAGTAGGACCAAGACCTCATATGCTTAAACATACAACCGATTACTCAAAACTTGTAGATGATTATATGATCAGGCAGTTTTTAAAACCAGGAATTACAGGTTGGGCGCAGGTAAATGGTTTTAGAGGAGAAATTACAAACCCCGACCAGATTAAAATGAGGGTTAATAAAGATTTATGGTATCTCGAAAACTGGACATTATTTCTTGATATACAAATACTTTTTTTAACTGTATATCAGGTTTTAAAAGGCGATAAAAATGCATTTTAAATTTTTGTAAACTCTATGGTAAAATTTAGAGTTGATTTAAAAGAAAATGCAAGACTGTTACAGTCTTGCATTTTCTTTTTTGGAACTAATTACTTTATTAATCTTTTACTATTTTAATATTGAATTGTTTTCCTTCAGATTCTACCTGCAATAAATATATCCCTTTGGCTATATTTTTATTGTAATTATCAAACTGAATGATGGAAGATACAGGGTTAATTTTTTCACTTACACTAATTAACCTGCCAGATAAATCAAACAGCTTTAACATGGTTTTGCCCTTAGGCACTTTTGCAAACCTTATGTTTATAAAATCTGTAAATGGCATATTTGTTACAGTAATTGACTGAGATAATATACCACTGTTTTTTATAACTATTACGTTGCTTTGTTTTGTATAACCGTCAATGTCCACCATTTTTAGCCGGTAGTAATTTATTTCTGTTGCTTCAACATCAAGGTAATTGTACTTTTTTTCTGTTAAGCTGTTTCCAGCCGCAGCCACAGTATTCAATTTGCTGTAATTAACTCCGTCACCCGATTTTTCTATTTGAAACTCTTTGCTGTTTAATTCAAACGAGGTAGTCCACTCTAACAAAACATTATTTCCCTTAAGCTTTCCAGAAAAATCTAATAACGTCACCGGTAAAGCCCCGGTAGGGGTACGTATGTTGTTGAAAGATTCCATACTAAGCCAGTTTCTTACTGTAGTACTAAGTGCATTAGGATATCTGTTTCTTATCAAATTCCAGTTATAAACTCCAAATAAAGCACTGGCATCTGAAAGCTCTTCATTGTTTAAATTAGCAGGTATTGTTGACGAATTATCCATTACAAATTCACGTATACCTATAGCCAAATACGCTAATACCGCTTCCCGTGCAGCCATACCTGAATAATAATGATCAGAATGATCGGGGTTAGTTGTAGTATTTTGAGTTGCTGTGTTTATATAAACCTGGTTGTCTGTACCCCTCTCAAACATAATGATAGCATATATAGTACTTGTCAATTGGCTCCAGGTATAGGTGTTAGCCGCATCAATAGAAGTCATATTGGCAATTGCACCTAATTTTAATCTTTGTAGAGATTGAAATCCTGTACCAGAAAAACCAGCACCATTTGAATTACCATCCGGCAGACGAAGAAAATAATTGACAACAGTGCCAACTCCATTTACAGCGCCATAATAATATTTTTTTAAATTTTTACTGTTAATAGAGACTGTTTGTACTGTTGGTAAGGGATAGGTATTATTAGGAGCAATAGAACCATTATTAATATCCCTTATAAATTTTGAAGAATATACAGCGCCTGTTTCTTTTGCTAAATAATAGGGAGTTGCAGCTCCACCAAATGTAGTTGCACCATTGCCTTCATCACCTGCGGTAAGTGTAATTATAACCACTTTGTTTCCGCTGCAATCAGCGGTCATATTTTTAGACATAAATAATTGCCAGTCATCCTGGTCTGCTACTATATAATAATTTACCTGTTGTGCCTCTACTTTAAAAACAGATACATAAATAAGTATTAGTAAAAATATCCTTTTCATCATAATTAGTTTTATTAAAAATTATTACTCCACTGTAATATTCCAGCTTTCTATAAACCTGTTGTTTAATATGCTTTTTATTACATAATTCCCTTTTGTTTTAACAGCAGTTTTTAATGTTACTGAAAGGGCATCCCTGTTTTTTACTGCAGTTATTAAATCATATACTTTGTTACCCTCAGTATCGTATATAGTTATTGAAAGCTGCCCTGCCTCGTAGGGGCTAATACTCATCGTTATATCTTTGTTTACAAAAGCAGGAGATGTAACAGACATTATCATTGGGATTTTTGTTAACGCTAAACCAGCCCCAACCTCTTCATTATCTTTTTTTAATGTACCGGCAGCTTCACCTGTTTCTTCATCGATACGGGCAGTAGGGGCATTGCCTGACGGGGTTCTTATTACCTGAGAATAATCCATTGGCAACCAGTCCTTATGTCCTGTAACAAATTCATTTTGATACTGGCTTTCAGTCATTCCAAAAACTTCAAGGCCAAACAGAATAGCAGCATTGGTGTGTTGGGTAGTGCTTAAATTAGGAGCTTGAGACGAAGAATTATAATTCATAAACCCGTTGACACCAACCCAAGCCATCCCGGCTGCAACTGCTTCCTGCCCGGCAAGTGAAGAGTAGCGGTGATCGGAATGGTCGTTTGTGTTATACGCTATTTGAGCACCGGTAATAGTGTATGTAGCATGCATCCAGGATTGAGTACCGGTAACTTTTTCATCATTAATTATTTGCCTTATTGTAGCAGTCAGTTGGCTCCAGGTATAGGTAAGTGCCGGAGGGCCAGAAAGCGGAGTATTAGAAGTATTACCAACTACATTTATTGCTGGTATTGTACCTAATTTTAGCTTTTGCAAACTTTGATTATGATTATTACCAAATCCTGCGCCATCCAGGTCTCCATCCGGAAGCCGCAAAAAATAACTTACAGTGTTTTTATAAGTATATTTCCATACTGTATGGCTGTTAATCGTTACTGCAGAAACTGTAGGATTATTTAACGGCGTAGTACCAGTGGTTAAGTCTGCCGCAAATTTTGAAGAATAAACAGCTCCATTTTCTCTTCCTATGTAAAACGGTACACCGCCACCACCATAAGAACCGGCACCGGTACTTTCATCGCCTGCAGTTAAAGTAATAATTACCATTTTTGTATTAGCTACGCTCATATCCGAGATTACCCTGCTCGACATAAAAAGCTGCCAGTCATCAGCATGAGCCTGAATTGAATAATGTACTGTTTGTGCTTTTATAACGCAACAAAAAAAAGTAAACAGGATAAATAGTAATCTTCTTGCCATAAGTATGCGATTTCAGAATTAACTAAAATTGATTTTAAAATAAACAAGTTATTGGATCACCTTAAAAAGGGAGGAAATACATAGGAATTAGAGTAGAGATAAAACAGTGTTTGTGGTTGACCTTGGGGTAGGTTAGTAAAGTGTAAAACTATA
>JAYVKT010000511.1:0-7063 GCA_043768195.1 Chitinophagaceae bacterium
AATTTTGATTCTACACGCTCATATATCCGTTTAAATAATCCTAACTCTAATAAATACGGAGGAGGTTTAAGAGTTAAAAAAATTGTGATAAGTGATAACTGGAATAATATGACTGGTCAAAAAGAATCTTATTATGGCCAGGAATATGATTACACCACTTCTAAGGAAGTTCTTTATGACAGCTTCGGAGTAAAAAAATCTAAAATAATTAAAGTAAGCAGCGGAGTAGCCAGTTATGAGCCTAATATTGGTAACGAAGAAAACCCATTGCGGCAACCTATCGAATTTCAGGAAAGTGTGACATTGGCACCAACAGATTATTTGTATTCAGAGTATCCTTATTGCGAAACTTATTTTCCTTCACCCTCCGTGGGTTACAGTAAGGTAACTGTAAGCAGTATTAATAAGAAAAATTTCAAATCATTTAATGGTTGGGAAGAAACAGAGTTTTACACAACGAAAGATTTTCCTACTATAACCGACTACACCACTTTTGATGCTGAAAGCCGTAAAAGGGGGAAGAGAAAATTCAGTTTTATAAATTCCTTGTCAATAAAACGTACCACACTTTCGCAAGGATTTAAAGTAGAACTGAATGATATGAATGGTAAGATGAAGGCGCAAAAATCTTATGCAGCAAACGATTCAGTACACCCGGTAGCATATACACTAAATTATTTCAGGACAACAACAGATAATATACATGGAACTGTACTTTCTAATTCGGTTGCTGTTATGGATTCAGCTAATGGAAAAATAAATCCTACAGGTACAGTTGGAAAAGATATTGAGTTAATGATGGATTTCCGGGAACAGCAATCACTGAGTACAGGAGTGGATATGAACGCTAATTTTGAAACATTCATACTATTTATTTTTCCTGTAACCATACCTGCCTTTTTCCCAAAGACCAGCATTGATGATAACAGGTTCAGGTCGGCTGTAACTCTGAAAATATTACAGCGTTATGGCATTTTGGACAGTGTGGTGCAATATGAAAAAGGCAGTCTTGTATCTACAAAGAATTTGGTGTTTGATTCGGAGACCGGTGATGTGTTGCTTTCAAGAACGCAGAATGAATTCAATGACCCCATTTATAATTTTAATTATCCGGCACACTGGGCGTATAGTGGTATGGAACCTGCATATAAAAATATTTCAGCTCTTTATAAAAGCATTAATGTAGCCGGAGGAAAAATAAATAACACCTCTACTTACGGCGATATAGAAAGAAATCTTGAAAGTGGAGATGAAATTTGGGTATCTAAAGCTGGCTTACCTCCAACTAGTTGTATCCCGGGTCAGCAGGTAGACCTTGGTGGGGCAGCAAAGCGTCTTTGGGTGGTTGATATAAATAAAACAACAGGTACTACAGGAAGGCAATTATATCTGATGGATAGGTTTGGAAATCCCTACAATGGAATCGGGGCAAATTTAAAAATAATTCGTTCCGGAAAAAGAAATGTTCCATCAGCTTCAATTGGTTCTGTAACATCGTTAAAAGATCCGGTTGATAAAACAAATCCTTTATTATGGCGACTAAAAATGGATTCTACCATCGGTGTTATTGCAACAGGAGCAGGAGTATATAAAGATTTCTGGAATGTTGACAATAGATATGTTTCTGAATACCGTTGCGATACAGTAACGAAAATTGATAGCAATATTTTTACTCCATCACTTACAGCATTACAAAAAAAGGCAATCAAATCGGATGGCGGCTGGATAAATGAATTAATTAATAATACCCAATTATACCCATCAAGTTTAGCAGCCAGTTTTGAATATCAGCATTTTCTCCAGTCAAGCCAGCAGAATTGTAAATCGAGAAAGAGGAATTGTGCCGGCTGGGCCAATTCAATACATTATACCACCAGGGGTATTGTTCAGTATAATTTTGATACCATACCAGCAGGAGCGACTATAATATCAGCAAATATTAGCCTCACCAGCAAAATTCCAGTAGGACTTTGGAATCATGCAAGTGTAAATGGAACCGGGCTTTCTGATTGTGGAAATTATTGGCCTTCGACAATATCAAAAGCACACGATTATTTTGACAGGGTATATTATCCAAATGCAAGCTGGGATAATGCAGGTTTTATAAGGAGGGTAACAGCACCATGGGGTACTGCCACAAGACTGGAAGAATTAAATTTTTCGAATAGTAACCAGGTTGCTTTACAGGCAGCAAAAGCATCTAATATAAATTATAACAATATTGCATTTACTCAATTGCTTCAGGATTATATTAATCAGCCAAGTTATGGATTGGTAATTATGCAGTCAAACGAAACAGATAACGGTTGTAATCGTGATCAGTTAAGACATTTAAGTTTTTGTGGAGGTTTAGATGCACCAGTTTCTGGAGAAGGGGATCCTCCTAGTGTTTCCAGTTGCAGCGGCCCTAGCATATCCGCAAAATATTCTTATAAATCTATTACGTGCAGGGATACCTGCGTATCAATTTTCAGCCGCCGTATCAATCCTTATGTACAGGGTATATTAGGTAACTGGCGGATGAATAAATCGTATACATTTTTCGACAGCCGTAAAGATTCTGTACCATCAACTGCAACTGATATCAGAAGAAATGGAGAGTTTAGAAAATTTGTTCCTTTTTGGAATTTTGGTTCACCACAGGTTACAGAAAGTAATTACAGCCGTTGGGTGTGGAATTCTGAGATTACAAGGTTTAATAAACGTGGCCTTGAAATTGAAAACAAAGACCCATTAGGGAGGTTTAACAGCGGGCTTTATGGCTACAATCAAACACTACCAGTTGCGGTGGCACAAAATGCCAAATACAGGCAAATTGCTTATGAAGGCGTCGAAGATTATTTTTATAAAAACGATAGCTGCGACCAGCGTTGCCCGCCAGCACGGCAGTTTGATTTTAGTGGTTATAAAAATAAAATTGATAGTACCGAAAGGCATACAGGTAAATCCAGTTTTAAATTAAATGCCGGAGAAACTGTACCATTCAATTTTGCAGTAGTTTCTGCTGTTAATGATTCCATTCCCGGGGCACTTACTGCAACCACTAATCAGGGCTGCCCAAGACTTGACAGCATTACAGTCAATAACAATATACTTACACCTGTATTCTCAGCAATACAGGGGGATAGTATGGTTATAAGTGCCTGGGTAAAAGAGGCGCAAAATTGTAAATGCAATGCGTATGTAAATAATCAGTTACAACTTATCTACTCAGGTAGTGGTGGCGCAATTGGTTCACCAGTAATATTAAAACCAACAGGAAATATAATTGAAGGATGGCAACGGTATGAAGAAAAAATTCTTGTCCCTTCAACAGCCACTAATATCCAGCTGAGCTTTATGAATACTTCTGCAGGTGGAACTGCCACAGCTGTTTACTTTGATGATATCAGGATGCATCCTTTCAACAGCAATATGAAATCTTTTGTTTACAATCCTGTAAACCTGCGGTTAATGAGTGAACTGGATGAAAATAATTACGCATCCTTTTATGAGTATGACGATGAAGGTACATTGGTGAGGGTGAAAAAAGAAACGCAACAGGGGATTAAAACCATACAGGAAACAAGAAGTGTACTGCTTAAACAATAAAAAATAAACGGACAAAAATGAATATCAGAAAATCAGCAACCTATTGTAAAGTTTTAGTGATAACGGCCATTGTAATGAGTTGTGTCAGTATTGAATGTATTGCACAATTAAACATTCCTGTTGAATCATCTAAAATGCAAATGGCTTATAAAAACCAGGCATATCTTTCATTCAATATTAAGTATACTTACGCAGCAGAAACTGATCCAAATACAATTATTGACTCCTCGATGGGAACTGTAAAAATGAGTGGTAATTATTACTGGGGTACAATGGATAGCCTTGAGTTTATGCAGAACAACAGTTATAACCTGGTGTTATATAAAAGTGAACTTTTAATGCGGATTGGAAACCCTGAGCCTGTATATCCGCAAATAATTAATTTTTCAATGTTTGACAGCCTGGTGGGCAAAAACAATTACACCATATCAAATACAGTCGACGGGAGTGTAAAAAATATAGAGCTCACTTTTTCCAGTCCAGCTTTCATTTTCCCTTACAAGAATTATAAAGTGAGTTATGATTCAATCACACATTTTGTTCATCAGATAAGCTATACAATTAATGATGAAGTAATAGATTCACAGGAAAGCTATAACAAACCCGTAAGCGGCGGGCCTTTAACAGAATATGTTATTGTAACAGCCAACTTTACCAACTATCAAACTGCACCTTTTAGCACAACTGTCTTCAACAGCGGTAATTACTTTTTGCAGAGCGGTAAAGTATTTACTCCGCAACCTCCATATCAATCGTATGAAGTATTTATAGCATCCCCTAATTTATTAAAATAACACGGATGAAACTGAAAAGTAAGCACATAAAGTTTTTTATTTTTCTTGTCCTTCTGATTGCAGGAATACATGCCAATGCTCAAACTTTTGAAGCTCCTATCATAAGAGCCTTAGACGGCTTTTATAGAAACCAAAGCAATCAAATAGTGAACCAGATAAAAAAGGATTCTTCAGTAACGACAGAAGATGATAAATGGTGGATTCCTGCAGAAAAGGCAAAACTGGATTTAACAGGTATTTACAGGGTAAAAAATATAATTTCCCTTAAATTAAATGAGGATTCCAATGTAATATTAAAACCAAAGTTTACAGTTTCTATTCGGGTAAAACTCTTTATTACCAGAAGCAATAACACAATAGACTCATCGCTTTCACCTTATTTAACTATTACTTATGATACATTAACTGGCGCTACTTATAATTCTCAAAGTGTATTTACTTTTTACAACGCATACAGGGTAAGGGTAAAAATATTAAAGGTTGACAGTTTATATACTCCTTCAGATATTTCTCCAAAGCCTCCGGTAACATCTTTTGTACGGATAGAAAATGAAATGCAGATTACAAGGGAATATAATTATGCCTGCAATGCTGCCAGTTCTACAAGTATTGGTATTGATGCTGAAGCATTTGCAACTACTGGTGAAATAACGGCTACCTGGCCACAAATTGAAGGAGCGGTGGAATATGATTTGGAATGGGCTTATACAGATAATGAATCACTTTTAGATCCTGAACTTTATAAAACAAGCGGAGTATTAGATCCTAAAAAAATATTTACCGATAATGCAACAAGGATAACTGTTTCTGGAACGCTTTATAAAATACCAATATTATATGATGAAGCCGGTACAGTTTTTATACGTTACCGACCTGTACAAAATAAACCGAATGGACAACGATACGAAGGTAACTGGAGTTCGGACAACAGTTCGGGATTAGGACAGTTTGTTACCGGCAATGGACACGAGAGTTTACTAAACTGGCAGGCAACAACAAGTTTTGCAGAAGACGGAAAAAGAAAATCGGTGGTGCAGTATTATGATGGCTCATTACGTTCAAGGCAGACAGTAACAAAAGATAATTCCAACAATACAACAGTAGTAGCAGAGACATTTTACGATTTTCAGGGAAGACCTGTTATACAGGTTTTACCAGCACCAACACTTAATTCACTTATACAATACAGTAAAAATTTTAACAGGGGTATCAACGCAACACCCTATGATAAAAACTTGTATGATACACTGATAAGTAAAAGTGATTATTGTTCTGTGCCTGCACCCGCAATGGCTACAGATAGTGGCGCAGCTAAATACTATTCCTCCAATAACCCTTTGGCGAGCGTGGATTATAACAAGTTTATACCTAATGCAAATGGCTATGCATTTACGGAAACAAGGTATACGCAGGATAATACCGGAAGGGTATTGGCACAAAGTGGTGTAGGTGATACCTATAAATTAGGAAGCGGCCATGAAACTAAATATTATTACGGTAACCCAGGCCAATCAGAATTAGATGGCCTATTTGGAACAGAGGTAGGTTATGCATCACACTATTTTAAAAACATGGTTCGGGATGCCAATGGGCAGTATAGTGTAAGTTATGTAGATATGCATGGACGCACCATTGCAACTGCTTTGGCTGGTAAAGCCCCGGCTTCATTTGACACCATAGCTTCATATCAAAAAATAAATGTAACAGAAAAGCTCTCTGATTCCTCCAATAATATTATTAAGGATTTTGTAATGGAATCCAGCCGCTCCATTTTAGTACCAGACTCTGGTGCCTATGTGTTCAATTATTCTTTAAACCCAGACAGTATCAGGGTACAATCCTGTATTGATTCAAATATCTGCTACGACTGTTTATACAACCTGGAAATTACTATAACTGATGAATGTAATAATTGCCACCTCCCCAATCAACAACCTTATGTGGTGGTAGATAGCAATTTTACTTTTGCAAATATTGATACGTTGTGTAACGCTCCATCTGGGTTTAATAAATCATTTACTGTAGGCTTGGCGGAAGGTAATTATACCATCACAAAAAAATTATCGATAAGCAAGTATGGATTTGAGTATTACAGGGACAGCGTTTTTATGAAAAAGAATACCTGTAAAACTTTTGCAGATTTTTATAAACAGCAAATAGATTCTATTAAGAGCAAACTGGATTGTAACCAGGAAAGTTGCGATAGTTGTACAACACGTACAGCAAGTCTTGCTGCCTTCAGGCTGTATTATTTAAACAGTGCCGGTATTGCATTATCCGATAGTGTACAATACCGTGATGATATAGCACAGGCTTATCAAGAGGCTAAGGAGCAATGCAATTTTATTTGCAGTAATGTTGGTGAGCATGATTTTATCCGTAAAGCAATGCTCATGGATATGACAGTGCCGTTTGGGCAATATGCAAATCCTGATAGTGCTAATTTAGCCAATAGCTATGGCAATATTTTAAATGATAATACACCTATATGGAGACTGCCTTTGTACCACGATGAATATGGAAAACCGGATTCTGTTCTTAACAGTAGTGGTCTGTTAGTACCTCCGGGTCATGCAACTATAAGTAAAGAAGAATTTATTTTAAACTTTAATGATGTATGGGCAAAAGATTTATTACCGTACCATCCTGAATATCTAAAACTTGTTGAGTATGAAAAG
>JAYVKT010000512.1:0-11313 GCA_043768195.1 Chitinophagaceae bacterium
GCAGTTTTAGTGTAAAGGGTATTAAATTTTGTCAGCACACTCCCCTTATTCAGTTTTCGGGAAACAAATCCATCATCTGTTTTCCAGGTAAGCGGATTGGTAACATACGAGTTGCCATTTTCATTTTTTAAATAAAAGGGAACGAATCCTTTTCGCAAAGTTCGCCAACTGCAGATGCAGCCGGTTTGCAGGGAGTCTTCACACATTTTTAATGAAGTAAAATAATCTTTTGGAACTGGCCAGCCGATTATATACGCAACAACTAATTTATTTTGTAAGGGCTTGTCTTCAAAGTAGTCTTTTAATAATCGTTCTGCCAACAGGCTTCCCTGGCTGTGCGAGGCAATGATGATTGGTCTTCCTTTGTTCCATGTTTTCAAATAATACTCAAAGGCGAACCTTATATCGGTATATGCTTCTTCAAATGCGGTTATAGTTTTAGCCTTGTCTGTTTCAAAAAAGAGGCTGATGTGTACCTGCTGGTAGCGAGGCGCAAACACCCTGCATTGCTGATTAAATACACTGGCCTGGTATAGTATGGAAGAGTAATCCGTTTTTGCATTGATATAAGGATCATCAATAGCTGCATTAAACCTGGTTCTTTTATCAGTATAAGTGGTGGGGTGCAAAAAGAAAACATCCACCATCGAATCTCTCATTTCTGATCGAAGCGGCGCAGGCACACTATCCGACGGATCCCATTTCCAGGGATGGGCCGCCCAGTAGTTCAAACTGCTGTAATCCGGTTTACCATCCGGGCTTTTAAACTGGTAATTGCTTTTAAATGCCCGGTATTTATCAGAACAACTGCTAAAGACCGACATCAATACTATTATATAGGTATAAAACTGCTGTTTCATAATATCCGATAAAAATCGGTAAAACCGGCTGTATTTTCATTTTATCCTTATTTTTTGCCAGTGGTGGAAACCGGAAAAAATATTTTTCAATTCAATTTGTGAACATAAATACAAGCCCAGCATGGGTTTCGGACTGAAAATGAGGTATTATTTCAGGCATTACCATAAAAAATATGGTACTTTAGTTTGCATAGTACCAAACATCACCCTATCTTTGATTTATAATTGAAAAAAGAGGATTATGAATATAGATAACACACAGAGCCAGATGCGGAAAGGAATATTTGAATTCTGCATTCTTTCCATCATTCGCCGTGGCGAGGCTTACCCCAGCGACATTGTGGAAGAAATGCGGGCCGCCAATCTGCAAATACTGGAAGGCACTTTGTACCCATTGCTCACCCGGTTAAAAAATGCAGACATGCTAACCTATCGCTGGGTAGAAAGTAACTCCGGGCCGCCCCGCAAATATTTTTCATTAACAGAAAAAGGCAGCAACTTTTATAAAGAGCTGGAGCAAACCTGGAACGAACTGTCGAACGGTGTAAATGCACTGACCAGCAAAAAATCTGATGAACCGCTGAACAACCAATAAGACAACAAGAAAACTTCAACCAAATAATTACAACATGAAAAAGATTATCAACATCAACTTAAGCGGCCGGGTTATCCCGATTGAAGATGCTGCTTATGAAAAATTACAGGCCTATGTAGAAAGTTTGCGCCGCTACTTTGCCAATGAGGAAAGCCGTGATGAAATCATCAACGATATTGAAAGCCGTATTGCGGAATTGCTGCACGAGAAAATTCGTAAAGGAGCCGATGCTGTAACGGATGGAGATGTGAGTGAAGTAATTAGTTCCATGGGTACTGTTGAAGATTTTGAAGCAGAAGAAAAAGAAAATAGCGGGGCACCTGCTGCATCAGCTTCTCAACAAAGCAGCGAACAAAACTATACCTACGCAGAAAAAAAACCACGGGGCCGTTTGTACCGTGACAGTAATGACAGGTTTATCGGTGGTGTGTGTAGTGGCATTGCTACTTATCTTAATGTTGATCCGGCAGTAGTACGTTTATTGTTTGCTATAATTGGATTTGGTACGGGTATCGGATTTTTAGCTTATATCATTTTATGGATTGTGTTGCCTCCAAAAGATCTGGAAGGCTACAGAGGAAAAAGGCTGTATAGAAATCCTGATGACAGTATACTAGGTGGTGTGGCCGGAGGCCTTGCTGCTTATTTTGATAAAAAAGCTACCAACATCCGTTTAATATTTGCTGCACCTATTTTACTTAATATATTAATCAGCATCCTCAGCGGTTTTCGGTGGGATTCAGATTTTGATCTGGCATTGAATATCGGATTTGGATCACTCACCGGCACATTCATTCTTACTTATATTATATTATGGATAGTATTGCCTGAGGCGAACAGTGATTACGAAAAAATGGAAATGCGGGGCGAGAAAGTTGACGTAAACCGTATCCGTCAGAATGTAAAAGAAGGAATGGGCAATATGAAAGAACGGATGAAAGGCTGGAGTGAAGAAGTAAAGGAGTCTGCACAAAATATAAGTAATAAAACAAAAGAGTTTGCAGGCACAAGAGGAAAAGCTTTTGCTGCTGAAGTAAATGAAACAGTGCGCCGTGGCGGAGGTGGAATAGGGCATGCGATAGCTGTGCTGTTTAAAGTGTTTTTTCTTTTTATTGCCGGCGTTATCGCTTTTTCTTTATTTGTTTCATTAATCGCATTACTGTTTGGTGGCATAGCCTGGTGGCCTATCAATAGTTTTTTGTGGACCAGTAAGTGTCAGCAGATTTTGGCATGGTGCACATTAATTTTCTTCCTTGTTGTTCCGCTGGTAGGGTTTGTTACCTGGATAGTGCGCCGTATTATTAAAGCAAAATCAAGAAACAATTACCTGGGCTGGACCTTTGGTGGCTTGTGGGCTCTTGGCTGGGTAGCAATGACATTGTTTGTGGCCAGCATCTTTAAAGATTTCCGTGAGTATGAACATGTGGACACAGCACTAACAATTACCCAACCTGTAAATAGTAAAATGATAGTGGCCGTGTCGCAACCCGAACTGGAATACAGTGGCAGCTTTGGCTGGATGAATGATGGCGGCAATGGATGGGATCTTTCTTCAGACACATTGAAGATAGCGGCTGTAAAATTCAATGTAAAAGCAAGCACCGATGATCAATACCGGGTGATTGTAAAGCAATACAGTTTTGGAAGAACAAATGAAGAGGCAAGAACAAGGGCAGAAAAAATTCAATTTACGGCTGTGTCAAAAGACAGTGTGCTGGACCTTGCTAACGGATATGCTATTGGAAAAGAGAATAAATTCCGTGGCCAGAATATTGAAATAGAGATACAGGTGCCCGCAGGAAAAAAACTACGCTTCGACAAGTCCGTAGTGGATAAGTTGAACTCAATACATGTACAAGTGAGAAAAAATGGCCGGAGAAACAGGGTAACCGGGTTTGAAATTAATAATGAGGAAAGCAGTTTCTGGTTTATGCCGAATGTGGATTATGTAATGGGAATTGATGGTGAACTGAAAGACCCGAACGCCGCCGCTACCGGCACGCAGCCTGCAATTGACTACCGCTACGAAAACAGCGATAGCATCAATCTTGAAAAATCTATCGAAAAGAAAAAACAGGAGTTGAAAGATTTGGAAGAAAAGAAAAAAGCAGCAGCTCCCAAATCAACAACATTTAAAAAGAAGGAAAATAAAAAGCAAAAAGAAGATGCCATTGCTGCGGGGCCTTCATCCATTACCTCATTAGTGGAATGGTTCTAAAATAATTCTAAAAAAATGATTTATAAAAGCAAAGGAATTTTAGCACTGTTGTTCTCCGTCTTTTTTATAACAGCTTGCTCTCATCAGAACAGTAAGCCGGATGGTATGATAACAACAACATACAAACCATCTTCGCAGCAATTGTTTAATACCATTGCCCGGATGGATAGTATATTATTTGCAGCTCTTCACAATCAGGACACAGCAGCATTAAAAAACCTGTTTACAAAAGATCTGGAGTTTTATCATGACAAAGGTGGCTTGTCAAACTATCAGCAGAACATGGAAGCATTTAAAACCCTGTTCAATAAAAAAAATGGATTAAAAAGAGAGTTGATTGCAGGAAGCCTGGAAGTATATCCCATAAAAGATTATGGAGCCATACAGGAAGGCAGGCACCGCTTTTGCCACCCGGAAAATGGGAAACAGGATTGCGGCACATTTAAGTTTATCCATATCTGGAAGCAAGAAGAAAGCGGATGGAAAATATCCAGGATAGTCAGCTATGATCATTAATATGTTTGGTTGAAGTTCCTGGCTCAAACCGGGAAACAAAAATGGCTTCCCTAAAAAGAAGCCATTTGTTTTTAATATACTTATTCCCCTTTTGGAACATCCCGATATTTTCGGGAAGGGGATAGGGGCTTACTCCGGCACTTCTACCACCGTCCAGTTTTTTGTTCTCCGGTTCCACAAAATGCTGTAATCTTTTCCGTGTGATAGTTTATAAGTTCTGTAGCCATTGTAGTAAGGAAGTTTTAGCCACCCATACTGATAAATTTCGAACCTGAAAATAAAAGGCTCGCCAGCTTTTATTTCCGCTGCCTGGTAAGTTTTGCCATCATCACTCAACATCACTTTTTCCGTTTTAATACTTTGCACACTCAGGCTTATCCAGCTTGGATCATCTGGTGGCGGTGTGTTGGTATTGCCGGTTCCGCCAGTATTGCCGCCGCTGCTCCCACCCGTATTCCCGCCTGTACCCCCACCAGTGTTACCTCCGGTGTTTCCGCCAGTATTCCCGGACGTTCCGGTTTTTGCAGTATTCCATCCTTTAGTAATAGATGCTACCCTGTCTTTTTTTGCAGGATGTGTGGCACTGGCCCTGTCGCTTGCAATAGCGGTAATGGCAGCAACCGATTCGTTGAGAGTGGCTCCCAGTTTTGCCATTACAAACCCGGAAAAAGCATCGGCTTCAATTTCTTTTGGCGGTGTGCTGCCGGTGCGGCTTACCACATGGTTATAATAATGATGCCCCATTTCATGCGCCAGTATGCTGATGGAAGCCCACTTGGTGGAAGTGTGTGCATCCACACTTTCCAGGAAATCATTATCATAAATAATCCACCGGGCATTATTAATAATGGTAGCATAGGCATTCTGTATTCCATTCTCTTCCCGGATATTAAAATTTTCTTTCCATTTTATAGTGTCAAGCATACTTTTTAAAACATCTCTTGCTTCATAAATGGATTTAAAATTCGTTTTGATAATGGAACGGGGCGGCACCTTAAATCCGCAGCCGGTTATTCGTTGTGTCTGTCCGGCAATCGCTATTGTCAAAAACAGGATGAATAAAAACTTTCTTTTCATTTTCTTTCTTTTCATAAATGTAAGATTTCGCAGCATATAGCTGCCACTTTTTCGATGTGACAGGGGAAAGAGGTGGTAAAACCATTTTGGCTACATTTGCGGACAATTTTACTACAATGAAGAGCACCCCGTTTACAGATAAGCACATTGCCCTCGGAGCCAAAATGGCGGAATTTGCCGGATATAATATGCCTATCTCCTATACCGGCATCAACGATGAACATGCAGCGGTTAGAAAAAATGCCGGTGTGTTTGATGTAAGTCATATGGGAGAGTTTGTGCTAAAAGGGGAACATGCACTTGACCTTATTCAACGGGTAACGAGTAATGATGCAGCGAAGCTGAAAGCCGGACAGGCTCAGTATAGTTGCCTGCCAAATAATGAAGGTGGAATTGTTGATGATTTATTAGTGTATTGTATAGAAGAGAATAAAGTTTATATGCTGGTAGTAAATGCTTCCAACATTGATAAAGACTGGCATTGGATTCAAAAACACAACACACATCATGCAGAAATGCATAACATCTCTGATAAAACATGTTTGCTGGCAATACAAGGCCCCAATGCTACAAAGATTTTGCAGCCGCTTACAGAAATGGATATTTTAAATCTGAAGTATTACACATTTACCAAAGGAAAATTTGCCGGTGTAGATAATGTAGTAGTAAGTGCAACAGGCTATACCGGTGCAGGAGGAGTAGAAATTTATTTTCCCACAGGGTCCGGTGGAGAAGATAAAGAAGGTGCTGCCGATAAAATATGGGAGGCCATTTTTGCCGCTGGCGGTCCGCAGGGAATAAAGCCAATTGGATTGGCTGCAAGAGATACACTTCGGTTAGAAATGGGATTTTGTTTATATGGAAATGATATTGATGACACTACATCACCAATAGAAGCGGGGCTTGGCTGGATTACCAAATTCACCAAAGAGTTTACATCCAAAGAAATTTTTGTAAAACAAAAAGCAGAGGGAGTAAACAGGAAGCTGGTTGGTTTTGAAATGATAGAAAAAGGGATACCCAGGCACGGTTATGAAATAAAAGATTACGAAGGAAGAACGATTGGCCATGTAACCTCCGGCACACAATCACCCAGCCTGGGCAAGGCAATAGGAATGGGATATGTGCATCTGCCTTTTACGGCCATTGATTCGGATATTTACATTAAAGTGAGGGATAAATTATTGCAGGCAAAAGTTGCCAAGATTCCATTTTCATAATAGTAAAGAGCGGTAAGGTTTTTGCGATTACAGCCCGTACTTTGTACTTCTTACTTCAAACTTGTTTTGATGCCAACGATTCATCTTACAACATTTATTGCAGCCCCGGTGCAGGTGGTCTTTGATCTCAGCCGCCATATCGGGTTGCACAAAGAATCAATGTCGGCCTATAAAGAAGAGGCGGTGGCCGGCACACGGTTTGGCCTTATTGAAAAAGAAGACACCGTAACCTGGCAGGCAAAACATCTTTTTAAAAACCGGTTGCTGCGGGTAAAAATTACGGAGTTGAAAATACCGGACATGTTCATCAGCGAACAAGTGCAGGGTGATTTTAAAATGATGAGGCATGAACACCATTTCAAACCCTGCGATAATGGTACTATCGTAATTGATCTTTTTCATTTTGAATCGCCGTATGGTATGCTTGGGCAATGGTTCAACAGCCTCTATCTCACCAACTACATGAAACGATTGCTCGAGCAGCGGAATAAAACGATTAAAGAATTTGCGGAGAGTGATAAATGGAAGAAGTTGCTGATAAAATAAATCGCTGAACGATTAGTTTCTGTTCCTTTATTTTTGTTATCCTGTTATGAGCAATAAACCCACTCTCCACACATCTCTTTCCCCGGCACTCTTACATTTATACGATTTAAGCAACAGTGTTGTTGTTGTCATTGATGTATTCCGGGCTACTTCAACTATTGCATCAGCTTTATACAACGGTGCCAAATGTGTCATCCCGGTTGATTCTGTTCCCAAAGCAATTGAGATAAGTAAAAGCATTGATGGCATTGCCGCTGGCGAACGGGACGGAATGATTGCAGAAGGTTTGCAACACGGCAACTCTCCTATGGAGTATCCCCGGGAGTTTATTGAAAATAAAACATTAGTACTCACCACCACCAATGGCACAAGGCTGTTGCAAATGGCATTGGATAATAATGCAGACACCATTATCTCCGGTTCGTTCCCCAACCTTTCTGCTGTCTGCGATTTTTTATTGGCAGAAAAAAAGAACGTAGTACTCGGTTGTGCCGGATGGAAAGACCGTTTCAACCTGGAAGACACTTTGTTTGCCGGAGCTGTAATAAACCGGATAGCAAAAAACTTTACAGTTCACTGCGACAGTTCTCTTATGGCAGAAGCCATGTATGCAAGCCATAAAAACAAACTGATTGAATTTGCACCCAACCTCACACACTATCACCGCCTGGTAGAAAGATTTGGGTTGATAGACGATATTAAGTTTTGTCTCAGCAATGATGTGGCCAATGTATTACCGGTTTACACAGAGGGGAAGCTGGTTGCAAAATAAAAAACTTACTAAGGTACTTTATTTTGTCTGTACAAATACTGAATAAAATTTATTTATTATTTCTCACCTTTTACGAGGAAATCCGCTGCACATTCTTTTACATTTGCCGATTAATCTTTAATCAGTCAGTCCCGCCTCAGGCGGGAGCAACAAGCAGTCATCATTTTCATTTATGGAGAACGACTGCTGACTGCTGACTGCAAACTGAAATATTGAATGGCTTTACCGCACCTTATTAAATATGTGTACACCCATGGAACGGATGAAGTAATCCGCAGAGGAAAAAAGATACATGCCCTTAGTTTTGTAGAGTTAATAGAGTATGATGATCTGTTTGGCTCTGCTGTATTCCGTGTAAAAGATGATACCTATTCCACTTACTACAAAGTTTACATTCAGAAATTTAAAGATCCCAAAGCAACGTCGTTACGTTGTGCCTGCCCTTATAATCTTGGCGACATTTGCCGCCACGAAGCCGCCGCCATGTTTCAGTTGCAGGAAATGATTGACCGTGGCCACCTGCAATCAGAAGATAAAAAATATGATCAGCGGCATACAGTTGCCAAGATGAAAACAATTGATTTGAAAACATTGCGGTTGCTTTCATCACAGGAAAAACTGGCAGAGGCGGAAACGTTTCTAAAAACCGGCAAAGCAAAAATTGAATTTGCAGAAAACGAAACAGTAAAAGCCACGGTGAAACTGGAAGGGCAAGAGTATAAAGTAATTCTTAGGAAAAATGAAGAACGAAATTTTGACACCAGTTGTGATTATGAGGATGAAGAACACCTGCTGTGTCTGCCCAAGCTGATTGTGTTTGTACAATTATTAAATGCCCACGGGGTTAATTATTTTGACAGCATCCGTAATTGGGATAAAGACAAAAATAAATTGCTGGAAGCCTACGGCTATTCATTAAGCGACGATTTGAAAGGCAAATTTGAATTTGCATACAAAGACGGAAAACCATTTTTGCGGGTGCTGGATGCAAGCATTAAAAGAGTGGCGCAAGTGGCCACAGCCCCGAGGCCGGTATTACTTCCGCTGAAAGAAAAACAGGATACTGTTACAGAAATAATAGAAGAAAAAGAAGTAGTTCCATCACACCGTCTTGGTATTGTTTTCAATTTTAATAAAAAAAACTACCCGCAGTTTACAGTAGATGTGGTAATGGGTGAACCTAACGACAGCGGCGAAGCTTTTACCGGAACGGTGGAAAAATTAGACATCAGCCGGTATGTAAATACAGATAACCTGCCGGAAAGCGATAAAGATTTACTGACCTTGTTAAGAAAGTTGCAGGAGCCGGAAATCAATAAATACATTAGCCGCAACTCACCGTTTTCAGGCATCTGGGAAAACATTATTCACCAGGAAGACGACGACCTGCCCGACGAAACAAAAGAGCTGATGGCAGAATACCTTTTGCCAAAGCTGAAAAAAATATTTATTGAATCGGCAGGCAGCCCGTTTGTTTTTTTATTGCCCGATAAAAAAGTATTTAAAACAAACAACCTGGAGCCAATGCAGTTGCAGGGCGAAGAAGCCCGGCCTCATTTTATTGTAAAGGCCCCAATATCTGTCGGGGCTCATTACACCATTCAATGCCGGGTAAAAGCCGGTCCGCTGGAATTTGATTTGGGCGACAATGAAGCAGCCAGCCCTTTATTTTTCCTGTATAACAATCAGGCACATCTTTGGAAGAATAATGATGTAATCCACCTGGTAGAAAAATTTTTGCCAACAGGAAAAATGAGTGTGCCGGAAGAAGAGTGGAGCAAAACACTTAATGGCTTTATTATGCCGATGGCAAAAGAGCATAAAGTAGATTTTGATAAATCATTAGTGCAGGAAGTAAAAGATGGTAACCCGGATGTAAAATTATTTTTATTAGAGAAAGGCGACTTTCTTGTTTTTCAACCCTCCTTCTCTTACAAAGGGTTTGAAACAAAAACCAGGGACAGGGATGAAATGATAGTACCACAAGGGGATAAAGTACTGTTGATTCACCGCAACCGGGAAAAGGAAAATGAGTTTATAAAAAACCTGCAAAACCTGCATTCAAGTTTTGTTTTTAATGAAGACTCCGGCACCCTTGCTTTAAAAGGTGCAGATGTATTGAAGAACAATTGGTTCTTTTTATTTGTGGATGCCATGAAGGAAATGAAGACGCAGGTATTTGGATTTGATGCGTTGAAAAATTTCCGTTTTAATACAGCCAAACCACAAACAAAAATCTTCATCAGCAGTAATACCGATTGGTTTGATGCAAAAGTGGATATTGTTTTCGGCGATCAAAAAGTAACGGTGGCCGAAGTAAAAAGGGCATTGGCTAATAAGCAGCAATTTGTTCAGCTAAACGATGGCACCCTCGGTATTTTACCCGAAGAGTGGTTAAAAAAATACTCCTTATTGTTTAGGGTGGGTGAAGGAAAAACAGATTCATTAAAACTTTCCCGCTATCACCTGAGTGTGGTGGATGAGTTGTATGAAACAAGAGATGAAGAAGAACTGGTGGTAAAGCTGGAAGAGAAATATGAAAACCTGCGGCAGTTTAACCAGATAAAAGAAATAGAACCTTCGTATAATTTAAAAATGATACTGCGGCCTTACCAGGTGGCGGGCTATCAATGGTTGAACTATTTAAAAGATATAAAATGGGGCGGCATATTGGCCGATGATATGGGTCTTGGTAAAACGGTGCAAGCCCTGTCTTTTATGGAGTATTATAAAAAAGATACCGGAAAAATAAAAGCATTGGTAGTTTGCCCTACAACGCTAATCTATAACTGGGAAAATGAGATAAAAAAATTTACACCGTCACTTACTTACAGAATCCATCACGGCAGTACAAGAACAAGGGTAAAAGAAGAACTAACCGACCATGATGTAACAATAACTACCTATGGCACATTACGAAGCGATATAAAATTACTGATGGGTGTGGAGCTTGATTATGTAATATTAGATGAAAGCCAGGCCATTAAAAACCCGTCAAGTAAAGTAACCAAAGCAGCCGGGTTGCTGAATGCAAAAAACCGTCTCTGCATGAGTGGTACTCCCTTGCAGAATAATACGTTTGACATTTTTGCACAAATGAATTTCCTTAATCCGGGTATGCTGGGCACCATGGAATTCTTCCGGCAGGAGTTTGCTATACCTATTGATAAATTTGGTGAACAGGACAGAAAAGAACATCTCAAAAAAATTCTTTACCCATTTATTTTACGGAGAACAAAAGAACAAGTGGCAAAAGACCTGCCAGAAAAACAGGAAATGATCCTCTTCTGCGAAATGGAAGACGAGCAGCGTAATATTTATGATGCGTACCGGAATGATTTCCGTAACCAGATTTTGGGAACAATAGAAACACAAGGCATACAAAAATCACAACTCACCATCTTGCAGGGATTGATGAAGCTGCGGCAAATTTGTGACTCACCGGCGATACTGAACGAGCAGGAAAAATTTGAAAACCACTCTATCAAATTAGATGAGTTGGCAAGGGA
>JAYVKT010000513.1:0-2561 GCA_043768195.1 Chitinophagaceae bacterium
TTGTATTTTTCTTCATGGTTGCTGCTCCATACCCGAAGAACATATTCAACGCTAAAGATGATAACTGAAGACATATCGAAATAATAAAAAAAGGTTTCATATTTATCATGAATAGGTTTTACGGTTTCCAATATCACCGCTATGATATTCAGGATGATCAATACAATTATAAATACATTGATAACCTTATCCCAATGCTTATCACCTACTATTTCCGGGTGAAGCAGTCCGTGAACCTTTTTTTTGGTGGCATGGTACATGAAGGAAAGTTTTGCTAACCTGCTTATCGGCAGACTGGGCTAAAGTTAATAAAATAAAAATCCCCCCTGCTTATACGGCAGGAGGGATTTTTAATAAAATTATAGATAGTAAATTATTGACCAGTCAATTTTTTTGTCAATTCCATAATTTCTGCTGATTTAGCTGTCATATAATCAGCCAATTTCTTAGCATCTGCAGGGTTAGTAGCTAATTTTTGTGAGGCAGCAGTTGCTTTTGCAGCAAGATCCTGACCCATTTTACCTAACTCAGCCAACTTGCTCATGTCTTTGCTATCAGCCGCTTTTTTATAAACAGCGATATAATCTTCATACGATTTTACATAAGCTGTTACATCTGCATCGCTGAAGGTCGGCACACCTGTATCTGTTGTTGGTGTAGTAGTGGCATCAGTCGGAGTGGTAGTTGCATCAGTTGGGGTAGTTGTTGTTTCTTCTGGTTTTTTGTCATCTTTTTTGTCTTTGCAAGATGTCATTACGCCAACAAGGGCCAATACGGCAAAAAATTTTTTCATGTTTTTTTGGTTTTAGGTTTTAAAATATGGAGTGCAAACCTATTATTTATTTCGTATAAACACTATCTTTTTTAGTCAATGGTTATCTACAATTATCAAATGGTACTAAAAAAAGCGGCATTTACTTAGTAAATACCGCTTGCATATCTGCATAAAGTGTTTAGGCTAAGCGTCTTTGCCGTGGCACTGCTTATATTTTTTACCGCTGCCACAGGGGCAAGGGTCGTTTCGCCCAATCTTTGGCCCTGCTTTTACCGGTTCCTGTTTTACTACCGGTTCACCACCGCCACCGGGTTCAAACTTATCTCTTTCATTGGCCGCATAATCCTGTCCGGCATTATCCACTTCTTCTTTATTGGCTACCATACGGCTCATATCCGTTTTTTGCTTACGACCTTCTTTAAGGGCGGCATTTTCCTGTTGAATAGGAATAGAGGAATGGCAGAGAAATGAAACAATATCCTTATTTACATCATTGTTCATATTGCTAAACTGGTTGTAAGCCTCCATTTTGTATATAACCAATGGATCTTTTTGTTCCAGGTAAGCTGTTTGTACACTTTGTTTCAAATCATCCATGGCTCTCAGGTGTTCTTTCCATGCATCATCAATAACGGCCAGTGTAATTGTTTTTTCCAGGGAGTTTGTTAACTCTGACCCGCCTGTGCTGAGTGTTTTATCAAGATTGGTGAGTACATTAAGACCTCTTTTGCCATCTGTAACCGGAACGACTACATTTTCTATATGACCACCTTGTGTAAGCCGGATATTTTTAAAAACAGGGATTGCCTGCTTTTGCATCTCACCTTTATGGCTATTGTATCTTTCAGTTGCTTCCATATACAACCTGTCAATAAGGGAATTAATATCTCCTTTTTTAAATTCTTCTTCTTCAACTTTTGTATCTAACCCAAAATTGACAATGCAGGCCATTTTAAACCCTTCAAAATCTTCCTGTTCACGGAAAGAATCAATCAGGCTGCCTGCCACAGAAGAAAAGGATGTGTCAATATCCAATGCTAACCTTTCACCAAACAAGGCGTGGTTTCTTTTTTCATACACGGCATTCCGCTGTTTATTCATTACATCATCATATTCCAACAACCGCTTACGGATGCCAAAATTATTTTCTTCCACTTTCTTTTGTGCCCGTTGAATGCTGTTGCTGATCATGCTGTGCTGTATCACATCACCTTCTTTATAACCGAGCTTATCCATCAGCGATGCAATTCTTTCACTGCCAAACATCCGCATCAAATCATCTTCTAATGAAACATAAAACTGCGAAGAACCCGGATCACCCTGGCGACCGGCACGGCCACGCAACTGCCTGTCTACCCGGCGGCTTTCATGCCTTTCTGTACCAATGATGGCAAGTCCGCCGGCTTCTTTTACACCGGGGCCTAGTTTGATGTCGGTACCACGGCCAGCCATGTTAGTGGCAATGGTAACAGCACCAGGCAAACCAGCTTCGGCAACTACCTGGGCTTCCCGGGCATGCTGTTTTGCATTTAAAACATTATGAGGAATTTTTTTCTGTTGCAACATTCTTCCGAGTAATTCACTTACTTCTACCGATGTAGTACCTACCAGGCAAGGACGACCGGCATTACGCAGTATTTCTATTTCATCAATAACAGCTTTGTATTTTTCTCTTTTAGTTTTATAAACCAGATCCTGTTTGTCCTTCCTTATCATTGAGATATTGGTAGGAACGTTCACCACATCTAATTTATAAATGCTCCATAATTCTGCAGCCTCAGTTTCG
>JAYVKT010000514.1:0-2366 GCA_043768195.1 Chitinophagaceae bacterium
TATAGTGGTCCTCTCAATAAAATGCTTTTTTCTAAAACAACCATTTCAAAATTGAAAAATTCCGGTGGTTTTCGCTTAATCAGGAAAAGAGCAGCAGCAGACAGTATTGTCAGATATGATATCGTTAGTGAGTATGCTGAAGGTCAGGGAGAGAGTGTGGATTATTCCGGTAAATTGCTTTTTGAGTTATCTGTTAAAATATTTGATAGTGAATACTTGCTTGCTTACAATAGTACAAACCTCAGAGAAATAGTAACCTTGGATAAAAAATTCACTTTACTTGCCAACGACGAAAGTAAAATTAAAGAATATGCAAATCTTGTAATATTCAAGAGAGATGTTATTAAATTTTATATAGTTCAACTAAGCAATTTACAAAACAGGATTCCGGGAATTATACAGTTTTTAAAAAAAGAATATCACCTGAAATAAAATATTATGGAAGTACATGCCCACTCCCACACTGCCCGAAAAAAATGGACCCATTATTTCTGGGAGTTTTTAATGTTGTTCCTCGCTGTGTTCTGCGGATTTTTAGCAGAGTACCAATTGGAACATAAAATAGAAAGAGACCGGGAACTAAAATTTGCAGCTTCACTTTATGAAGATTTAAAAAAAGATACCCTCACTCTTAATAGTGCTATTCCTTTTTGGGAGTCTGTAGTTAAAAGAATTGATACTATTCGCATTGAGGTAGAAAAACCTGCTACCAGTAGGAATACTTTACTCTTATATAAGCTTATCGCCAAAATGAGATTCTACAGTAATTTTGAATACCACGACCGTACAATTGAACAGCTTAAAAACGGAGGCAATTTCAGGCTTATAAGAAAAAATGCTGTATCAGATTCACTTATTGATTATGATGCAATTATTAAAAGTAGAATACGGGATATAGAATCACAGTGTGGTGTAATCTATCAAACACTTAATTTTTTACAGGATAAGCTAATCAATACAAAATATTTTGGTCTTAGTTATGCACAAAATTCGGAGCAGCTTGATTCTATTTTTAAAGTAAGCCCATCAACTTTTGTTATTGTTGACGGAAAAGAAAGTGAATTATTTGAATATTACAATCATCTTCAGTTTTATAAGGTAATGAATCAGGGCAGACTTTCAAGAAACAAAGAGCTTCTCATTAAGGCAACTAATTTGATGACTTTGTTAAAAAAGGAATATCATCTAAAATAAATTTTTATGGAAGTACATCATCATTCCCACACTTCAAGAAAAAAATGGACTCAGTATTTCTGGGAGTTTCTCATGTTATTTCTTGCTGTGTTCTGCGGATTTTTAGCAGAGTACGAGTTAGAGCATAAAATTGAAAGAGATAGGGAGAAAGTTTATATGCAGAATATGCTGGATGATTTGAAATCTGACACGGCAATTTATGCAGACTACATTGCCAGAAATGCAATAGTTCGGAATTTAGTGGATACCACAATGGTTTTAATAAAAAGTCCAGGCCGGCGAAAACACATCAGCAAATTGGCGTTTTCTGCAAGGATGATGACTGCCAAATGGAAACAAATAGCCATGGTAAAGAGAACTTATGAAGAGATGAAAAGTTCCGGCCATTTGCGATTGATACGAAAAAAAGAAGTAGCCGGAAAAGTTTCCTCATACTATAACTCGTTGTCTGAGCTGGATACTTACAACGAAGTGGGTATGGTATGGGCAAATAATTATGCACAGGCCATGGCCAAACTTTTTGATGGCGAGGCCTTGCTGAAAATAATTAAAGAAAAAAAAGAAGTGCCATTAACAGGTGATGCATTGATTAGTGAAGATAAGATTGCTATTAACGAACTGCTGACCAGTGCCGGATATTTTTATGGCGCATTATCGCTGAATAATAATGTAGCTGCTGACAGAAAAATAAATGCCAACCAGCTTATAGAACTGATTAAAACTAAGTATCGTTTAAAATAATTTGCATGAGCAACATCAAACTTTTTGAACACAAAAAAATCCGCAGCCAGTGGGATGCTGAGGCGGAAAAATGGTTTTTTAGTATTGTGGATGTAATTGAGGTATTGACAGACAGTCCACGACCAAGAAAGTACTGGAACGCTTTAAAAACAAAGCTGAAACAGGAAGGAAGTCAGTTGTCCCAAAATATGGGACAACTGAAAATGCAGTCGGAAGATGGCAAAATGTATAATACCGATGTAGCCGATACCGAACAACTTTTCCGTCTTATTCAATCCATTCCATCACCTAAAGCAGAACCGTTTAAACAATGGCTTGCTAAAACAGGCTACGAAAGAGTGGAAGAAAGCCAGGACCCTGAAAAAACAATTGACCGGGCTATGGAAAACTATATGCGGCTTGGCTATAGCAATGAGTGGATAAACCAGCGG
>JAYVKT010000515.1:0-2153 GCA_043768195.1 Chitinophagaceae bacterium
CGTTCTGCCCTTCTTCCGGGTCTTGGGCAGATTTACAATAAAAAATATTGGAAGCTGCCGATTGTATATGGCGCATTAGGAACCTGTGCAGGGGTTTTCTTTTTCAACCTGGGTAGTTACAAGGATACAAAGTTTGCCTACAAGGTAAAATACAATATGCGGGTCAATCGTACCGACTCTGCCTTGTTTCCCAAAATCAAACCTATTCTGAAACCATTAAGCGAAGAATCTCTCCGTTTCTATCGCAATCAATACCGCAGGGATATTGATTACTCTGCGTTGTTTTTCCTAATCCTCTGGGGGCTCAATGTAGTAGATGCCTCAGTAGATGCCCATCTTAAAAGTTTTGATGTAAGCCCCGACCTCAGCTTAAAGTTTAAACCCGGCTATAGCGATATGGCAAAGACCAATGGCCTCAGCCTTGTATTGCAGATTGGTAAATGATAAATCCGTGCCAGTACGGGTATGCTAAGAGCCTTTAATAGTTACATTTGTAGTAATTAATTTTTTTTATGCGAATCGCATTAATCGGTTATGGCAAAATGGGTAAAGCCATTGAAGAAGCAGCCCTGCAAAGGGGGCATGAAATAATTATCAGAATTGATCAACCAAATCTTCATGAGTTTACCAAAGAAAATCTTGCAAAAGCCGATGCAGCCATCGAATTTACCAGTCCGCACAGTGCTTTTGAAAATGTAAAGAAATGCCTGGAGTTTGACATACCTGTTATTTGCGGATCTACCGGGTGGACGAACAGGTTAGATGAGATAAGGAAAATTTGTGCGGATAAAAACGGTTCATTTACTTATTCAAGCAACTACAGTGTTGGGGTTAATATTTTTTTTGAAGTAAATAAAAAATTAGCGGCCTTAATGGCTTCGCATACGGCGTATGAAGTGATACTGGAAGAAACCCATCATACGCAAAAAAAAGATGCCCCCAGTGGAACCGCCATCACCCTGGCAGAACAAATTCTGAAACAGGTGCAACGAAAAAAACAATGGGTAAATGAATTAAGCGATCGGCCGGAAGATCTTGAAATCATCAGCCAGCGGATTGACCCTGCACCCGGCACACACAGCATCAAATATTCTTCGGTGATTGATGATATTGAAATTATTCATACCGCCCATAACCGGCAAGGCTTTGCCACTGGTGCAGTGCTGGCAGCAGAATTTATAAAAGATAAGAAAGGATTTTTCACCATGAAAGAAGTGTTGAACCTTTGATAGATACACTATGAAAAAAACGTACCTGTTCATATTTCTTCTTTTTATTACTACTGCTGCTCAGGCACAGGTGAATGTGGATAGCTTACGGGCAGTCATTAATTCTAACCGCCCTTACAAAGAACAAATTACCGCTTCGCTGAAACTTGTAGAAAATTTTGAATTAAAAAATTTCGACTCCGCCATTATTGAAGGAGGCAAAGCCCTTGCACTGGCAAGAAAAAATACTGACTCCACCAGTGTGGCAGAAATCAAAAGACATATTGGTGTCGCAAATTATTTTTCGGGCAAATATGATATTGCTGCGAAAAATTATTACGAATCAGCCGCTATACTGGAGAAGGCTGGCGATAAAAAAAAATTAGCACCTGTTTACAATGAACTTGGCAAACTGTACCGCAAAACAAGGGATCTTGACAGGGCGATGGAAAATTATGAAAAAGCTGCTGCCATTTTCAAACAACTAAAAGATACTGTAGGCATCTCTATGATATTAAATGAATCGGGAGTAGTATATGAATACAAAGCTGATTATAAAGAAGCATTAAGCCGATACACTTCTTCGCTGGAACTGGCAGAGTCCAGAGGTGATTCGCTGAGTGTTTCGTATTCGGTTAGTAATATCGCCGGCATTTATGTAATTGAAAAAAAATATGCAGCGGCGGAAGAAAATTTACTCCGGGCTTTAACTATCCGTAAGATACTTAAAGACAGTTTTGCTATGGCCCTCACCTATTCCGACCTTGGTGTGGCCATGAATGGCAAAGGAGATTACAAAAAAGCAACTTCCTATCTATTGCTCAGTAATAAAATGGCTGAGGCGTTACAATATGTAGAATTGCAATCGAACAACTATACCGAACTGGCCTCTGTTGCACAGCGGGAAGGCAACTACCAGGAGGCCTATGAGTATTACCTGAAAAG
>JAYVKT010000516.1:0-5485 GCA_043768195.1 Chitinophagaceae bacterium
GCAGGAAACAACTGCAAAGATCCGGGCTGTAACGAATCACCTGAAAGGAGTAAAGATTGCTATTATGGGCTGTATCGTTAACGGCCCCGGCGAAATGGCGGATGCGGATTTTGGTTACGTAGGCAGCGGGCCGGGAAAAATAACTTTATACAAAGGCAAAGAAGTAGTGAAGAAAAATGTTAACAGTGAGGTGGCGGTGAAAGAATTAATTGAGTTGATTAAAGAAAGCGATGCCTGGGTAGAAGTATAAATTTTTTGTGATGAAAAAAAAATACTGGACACTTCTTTTTGCCATCGTTCTTATTGGTGACCTCGTTGGTATTCAACTAAAGAATGAATTATTACAGTTTATTTTTAAGCCACTTATTATTCCTGCAATTATCGGTTACTTTGATTCAGAAGTAAACAGCATTACAAAAGGTATTGCCAAATGGGTCTTGTTCGCCTTGCTATTTTCCCTCCTTGGCGATGTGCTACTGATGTTCCAGGAAAAAAAATCTATCTTCTTTTTACTGGGCTTATCTGCATTTCTGATTGCTCATATTTTCTATATTATTTTTTTCCATAAAGCCCGGGTAAAGGAATATGTAAAAAGTAATCCCTGGTTATTAGTCATTGTAGTTATTTATTATGCGGCACTTATCAACCTGCTTTCTCCTTACCTGTTTGATATGAAAATACCTGTGCTTATCTATGGCGTTGTAATCAGCTTTATGTTTATGCTGGCCATGCACATGCTGTTCATAAAAAATAAACCAGCCGGACAATGGATGATGACTGGTGCTTTACTTTTTGTAATGTCTGATTCAATACTGGCCATCAATAAATTTTATCAACCTTTTGAAATGGCTGGTGTTTTAATTATGCTTACATATGGGTCAGCCCAGCTTTTTATTGTAGAAGGTGCTGGTCGTTATATAATTTCGGTTGATAAAGAGAAATTGTAACCTTGTAGTTTCACGCAGCGAACGCAAAGGAGCAAAGTCCGCTGCGCCGCTGCTTCATAGCGGACGCTGCGAGAAATAAAAAGCTGAATAGTGAACAGAACCCTGAAGAGTGCCCTTCGATAAACTCTGGGTAAACTTGCAACGAAGATGATAGTAGTACTAAAGCCGGGTAAAAAAGATAAATATGCAACAAACAGATTTTTTAGTAATTGGTTCAGGTATAGCAGGATTAACCTATGCCCTGAAAGTAGCCAACCAGTTTCCGGAAAAAAAAGTATTGGTGATGACAAAAGCTGCAGCCGACGAAACTAATACCAAGTATGCACAGGGCGGAATAGCAGTAGTGAATGATTTGGAAAACGACAGCTTTCAAAAACATATTGATGATACCCTGATTGCCGGTGATGGCTTATGCAATAAAAATGTAGTGGAGATTGTGGTAAAAGAAGGCCCGGAAAGAGTGCAGGAAATAATTGACCGGGGTGCAAAGTTTGATAAAGAAACGGATGGTGATTATAAAAGAGGGAAAGAAGGCGGCCATTCAGAGTTCCGCATTCTGCATCATAAAGATGTAACGGGAAAAGAAATGGAAAGGGCTTTAATAGATGCTGTAGAGGCGCAAAAGAACATTGAGTTCATCAAACATTGTTTTGTAGTTGACATAATCACTCAGCACCATTTGGGTTATCTCGTTAACAAAGCCACTCCTGATGTGGAATGTTATGGTGTGTATGTATTAAATCTTGAAACAAATAAAATAGAAAAAATATTAGCTAAGATTACCTTGCTTGCCACAGGTGGAAACGGACAGGTTTACCGAACAACAACAAATCCTTCCATAGCAACAGGCGATGGTGTGGCGATGGTGTACCGGGCAAAAGGAAGAGTAGAAAATATGGAGTTCATACAATTTCACCCAACGGCACTATATGAACCGGGGGTGAGGGGTCATGCTTTTTTAATTACCGAAGCTGTTCGTGGTGATGGAGGAATATTGCGAAACAAGAATGGCGAAGCCTTTATGGAAAAGTATGATGAACGAAAAGACCTGGCACCCAGAGATATTGTTGCAAGAGCTATAGATAGTGAAATGAAAAGAACAGGTACGGAACATGTATGGTTAGATTGCCGGCATTTTACCAAAGAAAAATTTACAGAACACTTTCCGAATATTTATGCCAAGTGTTTATCCATTGGTATTGATATTGCACAGCACATGATTCCGGTGGCACCGGCTGCTCATTACAGTTGCGGGGGAATAAAAACAGACGAATGGGGAAGAAGCTCAATAAGGAATTTATATGCTTGCGGCGAATGTGCCTCTACCGGCCTGCATGGTGCTAACCGGCTTGCCAGTAATTCCCTGTTGGAAGCCATGGTATTTGCCCATCGCTGTTTTGTAGATGCCTCAGAAAAAATTAATCTGGTTTCTTTGAACCAAAGCATACCTGATTGGAACGCCAAAGGAACTACTGAACCGAGGGAGATGATTTTAATTACCCAGAGCCTGAAAGAGCTACAGTTAGTAATGAGTGATTATGTTGGTATCGTTCGAAACGATGTTCGTTTACAAAGGGCCATGCGCCGTCTTGATCTATTATGGGAAGAAACGGAGCAGTTGTATGAAAGCAGTTCTGTGTCACCACAATTACTGGAACTTCGTAATATGATAACGGTGGGCTATCTGATTGTAAAAGGTGCCAGTTTTCGTAAAGAGAGCCGGGGTCTTCATTATAATACCGATTATCCCGGTAAAAGCAACCTTATTCAGAACATTGTGTTGTAATTTTTATCTTTACGCATCATGTACTATTTTATTTACGGGTTTTTGTGGCTGGTGTCTTTGCTACCCTTCTGTGTATTATATTTTTTCTCCGATTGTCTTTACGGGTTAATATTTTATGTATTTAAATACAGGAAAGAAGTGGTGATGGGCAATCTTGCTATTGCTTTCCCGGAAAAGAGTGAAAAAGAAAGAATACAAATTGCTAAAAAATTCTACCACAATTTTCTAGATGCTTTTCTGGAGTCTATTAAATTTATTTCCATATCAAAGAAGCAAATCCTGAAAAGGAGCACCTGTAATTTTGAGGTGATTAATCAACTTTCTGCAAAAGGATATGATGTACACATAATGGCCGGCCACCAGTTTAACTGGGAGTTTGGTAATGCGCTGGCGGCAATCAATCTGGCTGCACCTTTTGTTGGCATTTACATGCCGATAAATAACAAAGCAATGGATCGCATTTTTTATAATTTCAGGAAGCGGTATGGAACCATATTAATTTCTGCTACTGAGTTTAAGAAAAATGCAGATCATCCTGCTTTTTCTAAACAGTACACATTTGGCCTCGCCGCCGATCAAAACCCCGGCCATCCTTCCAATGCTTATTGGATGGACTTTTTGGGGAAACCTGTCCCTTTCGTTACCGGCCCTGCAAAAGGTGCCGTAAGAAATAACACAGCCGTTGTAATAGTGGGATTCACAAAATTAAAAAGAGGGTATTATCATTTCTCCGCCAAACTACTTGCCGAAAACGGTTCATCATTTTCGCCGGAATCACTCACCGTCATGTATAAAAATGCCCTTGAACAAATTATCAGGGCAGACCCTTCTAATTATTTATGGAGCCACCGCCGCTGGAAATATGATTGGAAGCCGGAGTATGGGCCTTTACTTTCATAATAAGATTGTTTAATTAAGATTTTGCCGGCTTCTTTTTCAGCTTCTTTTTCAAATCAAGATAGTCGAGAAAGTAAATAATTTTTAAGGAGATATTGTTGTTTTGATCAGATTCAATTGTTTGCCCAAAGTTTTTAAAATAATTCTCCTCTACAAGCCGGCTAAAATTTTGTGCTGCATCTTTCCATACAATATTGATAAAGCTGCCCGGGCCAAACTGCCAGGTATAAACCATGTCAATATTAAATAGATTAAAATTCTGATTTACTCCACTAATAAAAGTTGAAGGCTTTAATCTGCCATCTTTTTGCAACAGGAAAAATTCTTTGTTGCTTACATTGCTCAGGTAATGCCTTGCCCGGAATGTAAGTCCCATTTTGTTGGTAAAACTATATTTTACAAACAGGATATTCTCTATCGTATTCCGCTTGCGGCGGGCAAAGTTGATATCTGTGCTGTTGGGTACAAATGCATAACCTATATTGTTAAATAAGGGATTAGTATTAATCCGGTGTGATATGGTGAGCTTATTATTAAACCGGTATTGCTGTCGCAGGGATAGCTGATAACTGAATCCGTTATAGAAATTTAGAAAGGTACGGGTAAACATTTCTGCATTAAATGAGTACTTCTTTGCTTCATTGCTCTCAAACCAACCGCCAAATACAAAGCTGGCGCCTCTTCTGAAAAACCAACCCTCTCTGCGAGGCTCATAAAAATCATTACTGCGAAACACAAAGTTGCTGAAACTGCCCGCCCACCATAGCTTCTTAGACTGGATGTTAACATTGACCCGGACATTGGCTTCCTGGTATTGTTGTGAAATATCAGCTATGGGCTTTAGCAATTTGCTGAAACGGGCACCGGTATTAATAAATATTCTATTGTAAAAACTTTTAGGCTCTACCCAACGGTAGCTGGCATTATAACTATGATCCAGGAAATTATTGTTCGTAAAATATCCAAGATCCCGGTGGGTATACCTAGTATTAGCCAATTCTTGCGACACATTAAAATTGAAACGACCACTGGTCTTTCCAAAATACAATTGCTGACTATATCCCGTTTCTGTTTTTCCGTTAGATGTATAACCAATTTGGTTGCTTACGGCCGCTTTACCACCCACATTCCACATATTCTTCTTATCGTTCAAATCAAATAATGCAGCAGTTACGTTGGCGTCATAAGCGTTGCCGCTTCGCCAAACATTAGTGTTTACCAACGATATGCTGGAATTGTTTTTCATGGTTTGATCGAGTACCAGTACATTATAGTTGGTCAGCGGCTCAATTTGTGTTTCCCTTTTTTCTTTCGTTACACTATTTTCGATTAATGCCATCCGGGGTTTTGTAATTCCGTTTAATATTCCAATTCCAAGTCCTTTTTGAGTACGGCCCGAAATTTTTGACGCATTAATCAGTTTAGCTTCCTGTTGTTCGGATATTACTTGTTCGTTAGGTTGAAGTGCTGAATAAGGGCTGCTCCAGTACGCAGGTTCTACGCCCAGACGCCGTGAGTAAAACAACCCTCCTTTACCAAAAAGCTCTGTCCCTTCAGTAAAAAATGTACGTTGCTCATTAAACTGCACATCAAAAGGTGTAAGGTTCAGTACTTTGTTATCACTTTGTACCTGGCCGAAGTCAGGTATTAAAGTTGCATCCAATGTAAAGGCCTGGTTAATGCCATATTTTACATCCATGCCACCATTTACCTGGCTGGTCAGGTTTTTTACGCCAGCTTGATTGGACGGGAAATGATTGGCATATACAGAGAAGTAAGGTGAAAATTGTAAACGTAGGGGTGGCTTAATGTTAGTGATACCTGTCCATGCACCTGATTGAGTTAAAAAGCCATT
>JAYVKT010000517.1:0-11091 GCA_043768195.1 Chitinophagaceae bacterium
TACGGATATTGAGTTGTCGCCGACCGAAATTAATCTTGATGGGATTGTATTAACAGACACCGTAACCGGCAACCCTATATATATTACCGGCGGCATTGAACATGAAGCTTTCAGGAACATGTTTTACAACCTTGATATTTCTACCCGCAAGCCCGGTACTAATGGAGACGATTTTAATAAAGATGTACTTCTACTTAATACAACCTATAAAGACAACAAACAATTTTATGGCAGGGTAAAGGGCACCGGCTCATTAACACTGGCGGGGCCCCAGGCCGAAATGTTTATGACCATCAATGGCATTGCGTCTGATAAAGACAGCAGTACCATTACTATTCCGTCTGCTTCCGGCCGGGAGTCTGGCATTGCCGATTTTCTGGTAGAAAGAAAGTATGGTCGTGAAATGGACGACAGTGATTTCAACAAGAATGCAACGAATATCATTTACGATGTAGAAGTAACAGCTACCCCACTTGTAAATCTGAAAGTAGTATTGGATGAGCTGACAGGTGATGAAATAAAAGGAAGGGGCGCCGGTACTTTAAAAATGCGATCCGGCACATCCGAGCCTTTATCCTTACGGGGCCGTTTTGATATTGAAGAAGGTGAATACCTTTTTACCTTCCAGTCTTTCTTTAAAAAACCATTTGTACTCAAAAAAGGTGAGAACAATTTTATTGAATGGTCCGGCAATCCTAATGATGCCAGGATAAACCTGACGGCAGTTTATACTGCCACGAATGTAAGCTATGCGCCTCTTGCAACCAGTTTGAGCAATGTTGCCCAGAATATCATCCGTGCAAGGGGTGATGTATTTGTGGTAGCAAAACTTACCGATAAACTATTTCAGCCTAAATTCAATTTCAGCCTGGAGTTTCCATTGGCAAGTGTAGTAAATAATGACCCCTCCCTTGCATTTGGCTTACAGCAATTGCAAAAAAATGAAAACGAAATGAATAAACAAGCTACCTACCTGGTGGTGTTGGGTGTTTTTGCACCGGTAGAGGGTGGTGCCTACCAGGGGCAAATAGGGGAAGGATTGACGAATAGTATTTCGGGTATTTTCTTCAATGTGATAAATCAAAAAGTAAGGAACCTTTTAACAGGCATTTTCAACTTAGAAAAATGGAATTTTAATTTTAACAGTTCTCTCTATAGCAGAAACCCTTTAGACCAGGGTGGTGGTTTAGGAAGTAATGTAAGCGCATCATTAGGAAGATCTTTTTTAAATAACCGGGTAATATTTTCTGCCAGCGGAAGTGTCGAAGGGGTTTTTCAAACAGGCAATGCCACCCGTCAGCAGACAGCTATTCTGCCCGATATTAATCTTGAAGTACTTATAAATGCAAGTGGCACATTCAGGGCTATTCTTTTCTATAGGGAAAATACAGATTATCTTACCACATCGACTAATTCAAAGAACCAGAAAAAAACTGGCGTTGGCCTATCCTACCGTAAGGATTTTGATCGTTTCGGTGATGTATTCCGGAGAAAGAAAAAAAAGCCTTTGCCAGAACAACCTGAAGTAAAACAAGAAACTGTAAAAGAAGAAGAACCCAAAAAAGAATAACTGCCGCTACTACTCATTCTCTAATATCTCATGTCCTAATTTATCCCTTTTTGTTTGTAGGTATTTTTCGTTATGCTCATTAGGATAAATTTCGACAGGTATATTTTCAACTATTTCTAATCCATAACCTACCAGGCCTACCCTCTTTTTCGGGTTATTAGTCATAAGCCTTAGTTTGGTAATACCCAGATGGCGCAACATTTGTGCCCCCAATCCATAATCCCGTTGATCCATTTTAAACCCAAGATGCAGGTTGGCTTCCACCGTATCCATTCCCTGTTCCTGCAAACGATAAGCTTTTAATTTATTCAGCAAGCCAATACCTCTTCCTTCCTGGTTCATATATAGTATAGCACCTTTGCCTTCTTTTTCAACCATCTTCATTGCTTTTTGTAATTGCTCGCCGCAATCACAACGTAATGAGCCAAGAATATCGCCGGTAAAACAGGAAGAATGTACCCTCACTAAAATAGGTTCGTCTTTTTCCCATTTCCCCTTGAGAAGTGCAAGGTGTTCATTATTCGAATTCTTTTCCTTAAAAGCTACTAATTGAAAATCGCCATACTTAGTAGGCATATCCACCCTCACTACTTCTTCAATCAATGAGTCACTTTTAATCCGGTACTCGATTAGGTCTTTTATAGAAATAATTTTGAAATCAAATTTTCTGGCCACTTCAATCAATTGTGGTAACCGGGCCATCGTTCCATCTTCATTCATTATTTCCACCAGTACACCGGCAGATACTAAGCCGGCCAGGCGGGGCAGATCCACCGCTGCTTCCGTATGCCCGGCCCTTCTAAGCACCCCGCCTTTTTTTGCTCGTAGAGGAAAAATATGTCCCGGCTTTCCCAGGTCCGCTGGTTTTGTAAATGGGTTTATTAATGCCTGGACTGTACTGGCTCTGTCATGAGCCGATATGCCGGTGGTGCAGCCATGTCCCAGCAAATCGACAGAAACGGTAAATGCAGTTTCATGCAAAGCAGTGTTGCTATTAACCATTAATTCCAATCCCAATTCATCGCATCTTTCTTCTGGCAAAGCCGCACAAATGAGGCCCCTGCCATGTTTGCTCATAAAATTGATTACTTCCGAAGTAACAGTTGATGCAGCCCCTATAAAATCGCCTTCATTTTCCCGGTCTTCATCATCGGCAACCACTACTAGTTTTCCACGTTTAATATCCTGTATGGCACTTTCAATTGAATCAAACATTCCGTATAAAATTTGTACAAAAATAGAACAAAGTATCCGGGCTAAAGTTCTCAGCAGGGGGAGCAGCAAAATGTGGGGGCAAGATGTCATTATAAAGCCCTATTTTACAGGCTCGATTTGTTAATATTTGCCTATTTTTAATTAGGAAATATTCCTTTTCTTTGCAACCGAAAATCAATCTTTATGCTTAAGAGAATACTCTTTTTGTTAGCTTTTGCCTTAATGGCCAGTCCGTTCTTGTTTGCCCAGATTACCACTTCCGCTATAACCGGTACGGTAAAAAGCAATGCTGAAGAGCCACTGGTAGGTGCATCTGTAGTAGCTACCCATACGCCATCGGGAACTAAGTATGCCACCTCCAGCCGTGGCGGTGGCCAGTTTCAGATAGTTAATATGCGGGTAGGCGGCCCTTACCTGATAGAAGTAACTTTTGTAGGGTTTGAAACCGAGAAATATGAAAATATTTACCTTCAGTTAGCTGAGTCGTTTGTACTAACCCCTGCTTTAAAAAAATCAAACACCACTTTAGAAAATGTGGTATTGACAACAGGAAGAAGAAGCCAGACTTTGAATCCTAACAGAACAGGTGCTGTTACCAATATCGGACTTCGGCAAATAACACAGTTACCTACTATCAACAGAAGTTTGAATGACTTTACCCGTGCCACACCGCAAGCTAACGGTGCCGCCATTGGTGGTGGCAATTTCCGTCAAAATAATTTCACCATTGATGGTGCCGATTTCAACAATAGCTTTGGTATTGGTGGCAACCTGCCTGCTGGCGGCTCACCTATTTCTATAGATGCCGTTGATGAAATATCTGTAAACATTACTCCTTATGATGTACGCCAATCTGGTTTTATAGGTAGTGCTATCAATGCCGTTACCCGTTCTGGTACTAATACCTTTACTGGTTCTGTTTATACTTATTTCAGAACAGAAAGGCTTCGTGGCCGCCGGGTTGAAAAAACATATTTTACCAGACCCCCTGAAGAATTTAACCAAAAAGGTATCAGGATTGGTGGCCCCATCATTAAAAACAAATTGTTTTTCTTCCTGAATTACGAAACTGAAAAACAACCAAGATCTATTCAAACAAATTTTGCAGCAACGGCCGGCGCACCGTATGCAAGTGCCCCTAACATTACAAGGCCTACTGTAGATTCATTAAATTATATCAGCAATTACCTGCTCAATAACTATGGTTATGTGACCGGGCCTTTTGATAATTATACTCCGGATATTGAGAGGAAAAAAATATTAGCCCGTATTGACTGGAACATCAGCAATAAACATCGCTTAAACATTCGCTACAGTCAGGTAGAAGGTGGTGAGCCAAATCCACCAAGTACGTCTGTTGGCGGCTTAGGAACTGTAGCTGGTAATACTGCTACCAGAACAGCTATCACATCCCTATGGTATAAGAATTCAAATTATTTTCAGGGAGCTAATTTTTATTCCTTCTCCGGCGAATTGAACTCTAGCCTCGGAAAATTTTCCAATACGCTCCGTGGCACATACACTTTCCAAAATGATTCCCGTGAATCAGAAAGCCAGATATTTCCATTTGTAGACATTATGAGTACCAGTGGTGGTGTAACTCCGCAGGCCGGCTCAGGTGTTGGTTCTGTTTACACTTCATTTGGCTATGAGCCATTTAGTTTTGGCAACCTTCGTAAAGTAAAAATGTACTCCTTTGTAGATAACCTTTCCTGGAGAACAAATAAACATAGCTGGAATATCGGTTTCCAGTTTGACGAAAGCCAAACCATTAATGGATTCCAGCGTTTTGCTACCAGTTATTACAGGTATGCTACATGGGCGGATTTTGAAAGTGCATTGAACCCAAATCCAGCTTTACGTAAATTGCCTACAGACTTTGGTCTGACATATTCTCTATCCAAAAATTTTGCTCCGGCTTTTTCTGCCTTTAAGTTCCGGCAGTATTCTCTTTATGGACAAGATGAAATTGCGATTAATAGAAATTTCAGGTTAACTCTGGGATTACGAATTGACCTTCCTACATATCCCGGAGTGCCACAGGTGCTTACTCACCCCTTAGTGCTGGCGCAAAACTTCGCAGGTGGTGAAAAAGTGAATACAGGAACACTGCCCGGTAAAAGGTTAATGTGGTCGCCAAGAATTGGTTTTAACTGGGATGTGTATGGCGACCGTTCTTTACAGGTTCGTGGTGGTACTGGTATTTTCACCGGAAAAATTCCATTTGTATGGATAGTTAGCCAGTCGGGTGACAATGGTTTGCTTCAGATTACACAGTCATTTAATACTTATACATCAACAGGTGCTTTATCCGGTGTATTGCCTCCGGGTCCTTTTAATCCAAATCCCGCTGCCTACCGTCCGGCTACAGTTCCAGCGGCAGGTACAATTGTTCCGCAGTCTGTTACTGCATTGGCTGAAAATTTTAAAAATCCACAATCATGGAAATCAAGTATCGCTATGGATACTAAATTGCCATGGGGGATAGTTGCTTCATTAGAAGCTATCTTTAATAAAGACCTTAACACCGCATTTTTCAGAAGCCCTAACTATATAACACCACAAAATTTGAATGTGGCCGGCTATCCTGATAACAGGCCTTTCTATGGCTCTAGTGTTCCTACCAGGTTTATTAATACCCTTAATGCGGCTGGTGTTTTTGTTCCGGGCGGCACAACGAATTTTGTCCCTGTTATTATTGATAACGGCAAACAGGGTTATTATTTCGCTTTCACTGCAAAGTTTGATAAGCCTTTCAGCAAAGGTTTCTTTGCTTCAATTGCTTACACAAAATCAATGGCAGGCAACCTGCATGATGGTAGCGGTGACCAGCCTCTTGGTACCTACCAGGGAACACAGCAGATAAATGGCTTAAACACCCCTGACATTTCTTATTCTCAATTTGTAGTGCCAGACAGGGTGATTGGTAATTTATCTTACCGCAAAGAGTATTTTAAACATTTGGCTACAACTGTTTCTTTCTTTTACCAGGGTTCTATTGATGGAAGATACTCTTATGTTTATAATGGAGATTTCAACAGGGATGGTGTAAACGGCAATGACCTGATTTTTATTCCGACTGTTGCGCAGGTGCAGCAAATGCAGTTTTCCAGCCAGACAGTAAATGGTGTGGTGTATGATCAAAATGCACAACGTGGGTTATTTGAAGCATATATTTTGCAAGACAAATACCTTAGCAAACACAGGGGTCAATATGCTGAACGCAATGGTGCTCAGGTTCCATGGCGCAACCAAATGGATTTTAAATTTATTCAGGACATATTTGTAAAAGCTGGCAAAAACCGTAACACTTTACAATTCTCTTGCGATATATTTAACTTCGGCAATCTGCTGAACCCAAGTTGGGGTAAGGTAAAAATTATCAATGCCAGCCAGATACTTGTACCACAGAATCAGAATTTACTAATTCCGGGTGGTGTAGTAATTCCACAGTTCAGATTAGCTACTGCACAAAATCAGATAGTAACAAGAACTTTCAGGGATAATGTAAGTACTGCTTCTACCTATTCTGTTCAGTTTGGCTTAAGATATATTTTCAACTAAGAAAGAAAAAGTAGATTATATAAAAAAACCCTCATTAAAAATGAGGGTTTTTTTATACCTTTTATTATTCGTTTGCTTTTGCCCAGCCCCATTTTAAAAACTCCGGCATAGCCCTGCCCCAGGTAGAAACATCATGGTGGCCATCTTTCATTTCCAGGTAGTGTATATCCTTGTTTCTGTTATAGCCTTTTTCTGCTAACTCGTTTATTAGATCTTGTGTGTCATCAATGGAATCAATAATACCGTTTTGGTTACGGTCTTTTATTTCATCCATATTACCACATTGAAAAAAGAATTTTAACCACGGTGCATATTGTCCAAGCCGGACCTGCTGGTGCATGATACGGTGCTGATCATCATCATACTCCTCATCCATCTGATCCAGGCTTCTCCACCATAAAGAAGGGGAAAACAAACCCACTTTAGTAAACTCGCCGGGTCGGTTCCAGACTATATCAAGGGCACTTAATCCACCGAGTGAAAATCCGGCAAAAGCTTTTTCCTTAAATGAAGAAACTTTAAACTTGCTACGAACGATAGGCAACAACTCGTCAAAAATGAAAGAGTTATAGGCTCCGGCTTTAGCTCCTCTGTCCTTATAATCCAGTTGGTGCTGTGTACCATATTCCATTCTGCGTTCCGGACCACAGTGAATAGCGGCACAAAGGATTGGTGCTATGGTGTCCACTTCATCGCTATATAAATCTTCCAGAATAGATTCAAACCCCATTTTACCCATATCCTGTCCGTCATTGATAAGTAACAGGCTCATTTGAGATGGATCAACCACATTGCGGGGCAGATAAAAATCCACCTTCACCTTTCTGCCTAAATAGCTGGATTCAATGGATGTGTTTTCAACCAGGATCCCGGATACATTCGTCCCTTGCATGGCTTCAAAAGTAAGGAATTCCTGTTAACAGTCTGACGGTCTCCGTCTGACTGTTACTAATTATCATCACGGGTCAGACGGGGACCGTCAGACCCGATTGTTAATTTGTTTATTTGCCCGCTACAGGATAAATTTGATAAAGGCCGCTTCAGTAGATTTTGAACCTGCGACGGCTTTCAAATTAATCACACAATTAAAATCTGTTTATGAAGAAAATCGGAATCCTCCACGGTAAGGAACGTTCATTTCCTGAAGCATTTGTAGCAAGAATAAATAGTAAAAATGTTCCCGGTATCATGGCCGAGCCAGTTCGTATTGATAAGGCCATGCAGGGTGAACACTGCGGCTATGCAGTTATCATTGACCGCATTTCGCAGGATGTGCCTTTTTACCGCACCTGGTTAAAGAATGCTGCCGTTACCGGTACTGCCGTTATCAATAATCCTTTTTGGTGGAGTGCCGATGATAAATATTTCAACAACTGCCTGATGACGAAGATTGGAGTGCCGGTTCCTAAAACTGCCATCATTCCCTCAAGAGATTTGCCGGATGATACCTCCAATGAATCATTCAGCAATCTTGCCTTTCCGCTTGATTGGGATAGTATTTTCAGTTACACTGGTTTTCCTGTTTATATGAAACCATTTGCAGGCGGCGGTTGGAAAAATGTGTACCGGCTGGATAGTAAAGAAGATTTTTTTACCAAACATGCCGAAACAGGACAATTGGTAATGCTTTTCCAGGAAGAGATTGTTTTTACTGAATACTATCGCTGTTATTGTATTGGTGGCAAATATGTACGCATCATGAGTTATGAGCCCCGCAATCCGCATCATCTTCGCTATGTGGCAGACTTTCAGCCATCACCGGAACGGTTAAAACAAATGACGGATATTGTACTTAAAATAAATGCTTACCTCGGTTATGATTTTAATACCGTTGAATTAGCCATAAGAGACGGGGTGCCATATGCGATTGACTTCTGTAACCCGGCTCCCGATGCAGAAAAGACAAGTGTGGGTGATGAAAATTTTGAATGGGTAGTAGAAACGGCTGCCAATTATGCCATTGAAAAAGCATTGTCCAATAAAGAGGGCGAAGACAATCTTACCTGGGGTGAATATGTAAGAAGAGGAGCAAATAAAAGTCCATTAGTGTAATGAGCAAAATGACGATCTACAATATTGATGATGACAGTTATTCCAAAGTGGAGGAGCCAGACTCATCCTTCACTTATACTTACGCAGATTATCTGCAATGGAAGTTTGAGGAAAGACTGGAGTTATTTCGGGGAAAGATATTTAAGTTATCTGCTCCTAACACAAGGCATCAGGATATTTCAGGGAATCTTTTTGTGCCCATATCATTGTTTCTGAAAAAAAAATCTTGCAAGGTCTTTGCTGCTCCGTTTGATGTGAGGTTGCCGGTTAAAAATAAAAAGAAAGATGATGAAGTAACTACTGTAGTGCAACCAGACATCTGTGTAATCTGCGACGAAACAAAGTTAGACAGCCGTGGCTGCTGTGGTGCACCAGATATTGTTGTTGAAATACTTTCTCCCGGTAATTCAAAAAAAGAAATACGGCTGAAACATGAGTTGTATGAAGAAGCCGGTGTAAAAGAATATTGGATTGTAAATCCTGTTGAAGAAAATATTGTTGTTTTTATTTTAAATGAAGAAGGAAAATTATCCGGCCTGAAGATGTATGCAAGTGGCGACACTATAGAAAGCATTGCCGTGCCGGGATTAAACATTAATCTGACCGAAATTTTTACCAATTAATTATTATGAACCTGAACTACAAAAGTTTTACCCTCGGTGTAGAAGAAGAATACATGGTGCTTGATCCTAAAACATTTGAGCTAAAAAGCCATGAGCAAAAAATTGTACAAGAGGGACAAAAAGTAATAAAAGACAAAGTAAAAGCAGAGATGCACCAGGCAGTGGTGGAAGTTGGCACCGACATTTGTGCCGACATTGATGAAGCCTTTCTGGACGTAGCTACGCTGCGCAAAACCATCAGCGGTATTGCAGATGGACTTGGCCTTGCAATGGGTGCATCCGGCACCCACCCTTTCAGCCATTGGGAAAGCCAGTTGATAACCGACCATATCCGCTACAGCGAAATAGTAAATGAACTACAGGAAGCTGCCCGCAGCAATTTAATTTTTGGCCTGCATGTGCATGTAGGCATGGAAAACCGGGAAATGGCAAATCATATTGCCAATAGTACCCGATATTTTCTGCCCCATGTATTTGCACTAAGCACCAACTCTCCTTTTTGGGAAGGCAGAATGACAGGTTACAAATCTTTCCGGACTAAAGTGTTTGATAAGTTTCCCCGTACCGGCATACCGGATTCATTTGACAGCATAGAAGCCTATGATAATTATGTAAAGCTCCTCATAAAAACAAACTGCATTGATAATGCAAAAAAAATATGGTGGGATCTCCGGGTGCATCCGTTCTTTAACACAGTTGAATTTCGTATTTGTGACATACCATTAACGGTGGATGAAACAATTACTATTGCTGCTTTGTTTCAGGCGATATGTGCCAGGATTTATATGCTGCGCAGCAAGAACCTGAACTTCATCCAATACTCAAGGGCATTGCTAAATGAAAACAAATGGCGGGCCAGCCGCTACGGTGTAGATGGCTACCTGATTGACTTTGGCAAAGAAGAAGAAGTAAACACCAGGGCATTGATATATGAACTGTTGGATTTCCTCGATCCTGTTCTTGACCATCTCGGCAGTCGACACCGAATTGCCAATGTAAATAAAATGCTGGAAAACGGAACCGGCGCCGACCGTCAGTTAGCAGTGTTTGAAAAAACAAAAAGCCTGACAGATGTCGCCAAATACATACATGGCCAGTATTTGGTAGGGGTATAATAATTTCTATATACTAATGGCGAATGGTACGTCAGGCATTTAGCGTTTACCTTATGCAATAAAGCTTATCGTAGCTTTGTTAATTCAATTCTTTGCGCCTTTTCAAAATCCTGCTTTAATACTTCTGGTGAGTAATGGACACCCCAACCGAACTGCTTGTTTACATCAGATAGGCGACCCATATAATCTTTATACCTGTTTATCAGGTAGTTCTTACCAATGAATTTTAAATGGTAGCAGTTATAGCTATTGCCATACGATACCTTACCCACAGGCTTACAAGTATGTGCACCTGCCGTATAATTAATTTCTCTGATATGCTTTGGTGAAAACATAAAACATTTATCATACAGCGGAGCCTTGAAGCCATAATCAAGGTTCAGGTTAATGTTATCAGGGTCGGGAGAAAGGTTAACCATGTTCCAGCCCTTGAATTTAATGATAGTAGCGCCTCGCTTTGCATCTGCCATCAACCGGTATTCATCAATGTCGCAAATCTCATCCACATCGCATACACACACCCAATCATCAACACACCACTTCCAGCAGTTATTTTTTACTTTTAGATACAGGTCGTCCCGTATCTGGTTACCGCTATCATACATACAAACTTCACAACCGTTTTGCAGGGCAATTTCCCGGGTTCTGTCAACAGAGTAGTTATCATACAAAACAATTTTACAACCCGGAAAGCGGCTACGATAGTGATCAATAAAATTCTGAAGCAACAACTCTTCGTTGTAAGCAATAGTAAATATGGTCATCGCTGGTATTTCTTTATTGGCAAAAAAAATATTCCTCTTTAAGGCAATTAAAATTTCTATTCCCGATATACATTCAAAACTACTGCCTTCCAACAGATAAATATAAAAAATAACTATGTTTGATTAACGATAGGTACGTTTAATATTATCTTGACTTTGTTATCTTATGAATATATGACAAAGAACAA
>JAYVKT010000518.1:0-15108 GCA_043768195.1 Chitinophagaceae bacterium
CCGGCGGGTTGGGTCATTAAGCAAATATCTAATGAGGCCAATTCACTTAGTGGCGCATTTAGTTTTACAGCCAACCCGGCTGTACCCTATACTGATAAATATTGTCATTTCCGTTCCTATTCCATGGAGCATCATAATTTTGGTTGGGATGTTGCACCGCCCATCTTAAAGAACATAGATATATATGTTCATCTGGATAAGCAGGATGATTTTGATGAAGTGGAATCAACCTGTGGCTGCGGTTTTAAAATAGCGAAAGTTGAATTTAAACCGCTTACTGTTAAATTGCAGAATATCAGATAAGATAACCCGTAAAGACGGCAATAAAAAAGGTTGGCGACTGACCAACCTTTTTACTTAAACCTTATCACTTAGAACTTATAACTTTCTATCCCATATTATGAAACACTTTCTGCACATCTTCATCCTGTTCTAGTTTGTCAATCAGCTTACTTACATCGGCAGCCTGTTCATCATTTAAAGGAACAGTAATTGCAGGTATCCATTCTAATTCAGCAGTAATAGGAACGATGCCTTTATCTTCTAATGCTTTTTGCATATTGCCAAAATCGGTAAAGCCACAGCGAACTACTAAAATCTCTTCTCCGTTTTCACCAGTTCCCTCGCCCAATTCTTCCAAACCAAAATCAATCAGTTCCAGTTCCATATCTTCTGCATTCAATCCCTCTGGCTTTAATTTGAATACTCCCATTTTCTTAAACTGAAAAGAAACGCTGCCACTATTGCCCAATGCACCATGTCCTTTGGTAAAGCAGGACTTTACATTTGCTACAGTTCTTACATGATTATCGGTGGCTGTTTCTACTAATACTGCTACACCATGCGGCGCATAACCTTCGTACAATATCTCGTCATAGTTTACTAATTCTTTTCCCTGAGCTCTTTTAATAGCTGCCTCTACACGGTCTTTCGGCATACCCACACTGCGGGCATTTTGAAAACAGCGGCGAAGGGCTGCATTGTCTTTAGGATCCGGGCCGCCGGCTTTTACTGCAATAATAATTTCCTTACCGATACGGGTAAAGTTCTTTGCCATTTTATCCCAGCGGGCAAACATCGACGATTTACGTACTTCAAAAATTCTTCCCATGATTTTCAGTCATAATTAAGGTCAAAAAAAAGTCAAATTGGTCAAACCGAAGAGTTGTGGTTTTGACCACCTTAGTTTTTATTCGGAGGGCAAAAGTAAGGCAATGGCTTTAAATGAAAAACCGTCCCGCCTTAGGCGGGACGGTTAATAATTATTAATCAGATAAATCAGGCTTTATCTTCTGCTCTGCCCAATTTGCTGGCATAAAGGCCGGCATGTACAACAGCAAAACCTAAAGAAATATAAAGTAATGTTCTATCAGCATCAAAGCCTACAGTGTTTTGATGAAGGAAACCAACAATAGCCAGCAATAAAGCCAGAACAATACCGGTAATACGGGCCATCTTCATTCCTTTTCTTCTGTCCGTTCCATTACCCAGATGGCTGTTTTTAGCTCCATACACCAGATAAATGTCAAGGCCAATCAGCATCCATACCAATAAACGTATCCAGGTATCCATTGGTAAGAACACCATCATAAATAAACAAACGGCAATACCTAAAATAGGAACTAATGGCACCATCGGAGTTTTAAATGCTCTTGGCAGGTCAGGCATTTTCTTACGCATAACCCATACTCCGATACATACTAATATGAAGGCGAACAAAGTACCAATACTGGTCATTTCTCCCACCACTCTTGCTGGTACAAAAGCAGCAAACAAACTTACAAACAACATGAACAATAGATTACTTTTTGCCGGTGTTTGTGTTTTAGGGTTAACACTAGAAAATATTTTTGGGATTAAGCCGTCTTTACTCATGCTAAAGAATACACGGCTCTGTCCCATCAGCATCACTAATATTACCGACGCATAACCAAAAAGAATGGCGACAACAATAGCACGGTTTAGCCACGGATAATCTGGTTTGATAACACCTGCTGCATCGGCCGTACCCATGTGGTCAATAGCTACTGCAACAGGAGCAATACCATCTTTACCGGCAAAAGTTGTATAACTGGTAACACCCGTCATTACATGTGCAAACAGGATATATAAAACAGTACAAATAAGTAATGAACCTAAAATACCTATTGGCATATCTTTCTTCGGGTTCTTGGCTTCCTGGGCAGCGGTACTCACCGCATCAAAGCCGATATAGGCAAAGAATACAATGGCTGCCGCCCGAATAATACCACTAAACCCAAAGTCGCCAAAGTTGCCGGTGTTATCAGGAATGTAAGGAGTATAATTGTCGTTATTAATATACTGCCAGCCAAGAATGATGAAGGTAAGTACTACCGCTATTTTTACTACCACGATGATGCTGTTTACAAAAGCACTTTCTTTGGTACCTTTTATTAATAGTAAACTCATCAATACAATAATAAATACAGCAGGCAAATTAATAATACCGCCATCCCATGGGCCAGCTATTAATTCAGAAGGTAACGTTATACCAAATCCATCGAGGAACTTAACAAGATAACGGCTCCAGCTTATACCTACGGTGGCCGCACCTACGGCATATTCTAATACTAAATCCCAACCAATAATCCAGGCCATAAACTCACCCATGGTAGCATACGAATAAGTGTAAGCACTACCGGCCACAGGAATCATAGAGGCAAACTCTGCATAACAAAGACCTGCAAACAAACAACCCAAACCTGCTACTATAAATGAAATAGTAATTGCCGGGCCGGCATGGTTAGCAGCCGCCATACCAGTAATGGAGAATAAACCTGCACCAATGATGGCGCCTATGCCCAAAGCAATCAGGCCTTTTGCACCAAGGGTTCTTTTCAGTGTATGTGTTCCGGTTTCTGATGCTTCGTTCATTAAAGCATCCATCGGTTTTCTGACAAATAAACTCATATGTAAATTTTAGGGTGAGATAGTTTTATTTTTTATGATTTTTAATAGCTGTAAGATATCTTTTTAATTCTTCCCTTACCCGGGGGAAAAGAAATAGTAACCCAATCATATTCGGAAATACCATTGCCAAAATCATGGCATCAGAAAAATCTGTTACAGCAGTTAATGAAACTGATGCGCCGATAACAACAAAGAGCAGAAATAAAATCTTATAACTTAAGTCAGCCACTTTGCCACGGCCAAATAAATATTTCCATGCCTGCAGCCCGTAATAACTCCAGCTTATCATAGTGGAAAATGCAAAAAGGACAATGGCAACAGTGAGTACATAAGAAAAATGCGGTATCACTTCATTGTAAGCAATAGAGGTGAGGTCAACCCCGCTAACGGAGGCTCCGTTGGCATTTAATATAACAGCACCTTTACCATCACCACCATAAGGGAACATTAGCCCGTCTTTATTAAACATAATAATTACAAGGGCTGTCATGGTGCAGATAACCACCGTATCTATAAATGGTTCTAATAATGAAACAATTCCTTCTGAAGCAGGGTATTTTGTTTTTACGGCTGAGTGTGCAATAGATGCAGAACCGGCACCGGCTTCATTGGAGAATGCGGCTCTGCGGAACCCAATAATCAATACACCCATTAATCCGCCAAGCCCGGCACGGGGATTAAAGGCTTCGTTAAATATCATCCCGAACGCATCATCAATAAAACTAAAATTGGCAAATATGATGATAAGTGAAGCAGCGATATAAAGTATCGCCATAAACGGTACAATCTTTTCTGTAACCGTTGCAATTTTTTTAATGCCACCGATAATAACTACACCGGTGAGGATGGCCAGCACTACACCAATAATGAAACCAGAAGAAGAACCGGTCATGCCTGTCATAGAAGCAATCTGCTGTGCAGCCTGGTTGCTTTGAAAGGCATTGCCACCGCCCAATGAACCGCCTACACAAAGTATAGCAAACAAACCGGCTAATACTTTACCCAATCCTGCCAGATTTTTTTCGGCAAACCCTTTTTTCAGGTAATACATCGGGCCGCCATATACTACTCCATTTTTATCAATGTCACGGTATTTTACACCCAGTGTACATTCTACAAATTTGCTGCTCATACCAATCAGGCCGCACACAATCATCCAGAAAGTAGCACCCGGACCTCCAATGGCAATGGCCACCGCCACACCTGCAATATTTCCAAGACCAACAGTTCCTGATACAGCAGTAGCTAAAGCCTGAAAGTGATTTACTTCGCCATGATGCGATTCATCTTTTATCGTATCAACTATATCGCCACCGGCAACATTTACATTGGCAGCACTTACACCCGGGGAGTCTTTTTCCAGATCATCATATTTACCCCTAACCACTTTTATGGCAAGGCCAAACTTGCGGATGTTGACAAAATTAAATGCCAGGGTAAAAAACAAGGCACCCAGTGCAAGAAGTATAACAATAAGCGGCACTGAATTGCCCCCGATATTGACAGTATAGAAAACAACTTTGGACGTGGCGTCAGTAACAGGCTGAAAGGCTTCGTTAATGCGTTGGTCAAGGCCTTTTTTTGTTTCCGGCGGAGCATCCTGTGCAAACGAGATTATCGGAACTATTAAAGCGAAGGCAAAAAATGCCACTAGGAGGTTGATTTTTTTACACATACAGCGTTGGTTTTGTTGACGAAAATTATTTCGATTGCGTAAAGTAATTAATTATTTAACAGGACGGGGTAAAAATATCCACCACTGGCAAGTGGCAAGGTTTGCCGGATTTTAGCAAAAATCTGGCTGTAAACCTTTAGTTTTGAAATCTTACTGTTTACATTATGACTAAACGAAAAGCCGGACTGCTTGCCCTTGTGCTTTTTACAGTGGTTGCTGTTATCCATTTTATACAGGGGCAAAAATGGGCAACTTTTTCGGAACCTGCATTAATGACCATGCGGTGGGTATTTGTAGCCAGTCTGGTGTTGTTTGCCATTTATAAAAAATCGCTGACCACCTGGATATTGGTCTCCATGGCCATCGGTATAGAAATAGGCGTTGATTTTAAAGACTTTTCCCAACAACTTTCTTTTTTAAGTAAAATATTCCTGCGATTAGTAAAAACAATTGTAGCTCCTTTGTTATTCGCCACATTGGTGGTGGGAATTGCCAGCCATGCTAACCTGAAACAGGTGGGAAGAATGGGCTGGAAGTCATTAGTGTATTTTGAAATTGTAACTACCATCGCATTGGTTATTGGCTTAGCCGCTATTAATATAACAGGCGCCGGAAAAGGTATTAATATACCGCAGGAATTACTAAAGGAACTACCCAGGTCTTCTGAAAGACAACTACAGTCTAAAGTTATTGGCATACTGGATAGTGCTGGTGTGCAGGTGCCAGATGGCCTTATTAATACACTACCCGATGCACCACCCAAAGGATGGCAGGATCATATCATTGATATTTTTCCGGAAAATATTATTAAATCAATTTATGAAGGCAATGTGCTGCCGATAGTTTTCTTTAGTGTCATATTTGGAATTGCGTTGGCATTACTAAATGAAAAGAAGAAAAAACCGATGCTGGAGTTTGCTGAGAGTCTGTCGGAAACGATGTTCAAATTTACCAACATCATCATGTATTTTGCTCCGTTTGGTGTGGGTGCTGCTATTGCAGTTACAGTCGGGCATTTAGGGGTTGATATTTTAAAAAATCTTGCATTATTACTTATTACACTTTATCTCGCATTGATTGCTTTTATATTGTTAGTGTTGTTGCCTGTTGCCATTTGGGTAGCAAAAATTCCTATACGAAAATTTATACAGGCAATCCGGGAACCGGTATCAATAGCCTTTGCCACTACCAGTTCCGATTCTGCTTTACCAAAAGCATTAGAGAATATGGAAAAATTTGGAGTGCCGAGAAAAATCGTTTCGTTTGTTATACCAACAGGCTACACTTTTAATCTTGACGGAACAACATTGTATTTATCATTAGCATCGGTCTTTGTAGCACAGGCAGCCGGTATTCACTTATCATTTGGTGAGCAATTAATGATCGGCCTTACCCTGATGCTGACGAGTAAAGGAGTAGCAGCAGTGCCACGGGCATCATTGGTAATATTAATTGCTACAGCGGCCACTTTCCATTTTCCACTCTGGCCTATCATGGCTATTTATGGTATAGATGAATTAATGGACATGGCAAGAACTTCGGTGAATGTAATTGGTAACACCTTAGCCAGTTGCGTTATTGCAAGATGGGAAGGAGAATTTGATGATGAAAAAGCATTGGCCTTTAATGAAAAGGCAGCGGATGCTGTTGTTGATTAATCAAAGAAAATAAAAGAATAAGCGATGGAGTTGATGTATTTACTGGATAGTTTCCATTGGACAAATTTGTTGCAACCACAATGGTATGTAGAAAATGGAGGGCTTTGGTTATTGTTATTTGTAGTGTTTGCCGAAACAGGGCTGTTTGTTGGCTTTTTTCTTCCCGGCGATTCTTTGCTGTTTGTTACAGGGATATTTGCACATGAAATAACTACAAAAACCGGGGAAGTAAAACCCGGACTTGGCTACCAGGTATTACAACATTTCGGATTTAACTATCCTTATTCTTATTGGTTTGACCTGATGTTGCTGGTAGGATTAATTTCTCTTTGCGGTATAGCAGGCAATGCGGTTGGATATTGGACGGGCCGAAAGGTGGGCCCCGCCATGTATAACTGGAGAGACCGGTTTCTATTTAAGAAAAGATACCTGCACCAGGCGCATGATTTTTATGAAAAGCATGGTGGCCTTGCAGTAATTGGAGCCAGGTTTCTTCCTTTCATCCGCACATTTGCACCCATTGTTGCGGGTATTGTAAAAATGGACAGAAAAAAATTCCATTTTTTTAATGTAGTGGGCTGTTTAGCCTGGGTTACCACCATGGTACTCGGTGGTTTCTTTTTGCAAAAATGGATACTGCATCAATTTGGGTTTGATTTAAAAGAACACCTTGAATTAATAGTATTGGGGATTGTATTAGTAACAACTGCCCCCGTTATTATTAAAATGATGACAGGGAAGAAAAAGAAAAATAGCACACCAACTGATTCTCTTCAACCATAGTGTATGACAAAAAAGGAATACGGCATTTTATCTATTCCGGTTATTGTTGCAGCCCTTGGCTATTTCGTAGATATTTATGATTTGCTGTTGTTTAGCATTACCCGTGTAGGCAGCCTTCGTTCATTAGGATTGTCTGATGCGGAAATACTTTCTCAGGGTGAATCAATAATTATGTGGCAGATGGGTGGCCTTCTGCTTGGTGGAATTATTTGGGGTGTGATGGGAGATAAGAAAGGAAGGCTTTCTGTTTTGTTTGGCTCCATCATTTTATACTCATTAGCCAATATTGCCAACGGATTTGTGCAAACTCCCGACCAGTTTAAAATGATCCGCTTTATTGCTGGCCTTGGCCTTGCCGGAGAATTGGGTGCAGGCATTACATTAGTTTCCGAATTAATCAGAAAAGAGAAAAGAGGTATTGCTACATCTTTTGTTGCCGGCATCGGGTTGACGGGTGCAGTGGTGGCATTTATAATGAAAGAAAATTTTGACTGGCGAACCTGTTATTTTATCGGTGGTGGTTTAGGTCTTGCATTGTTGTTGCTCCGTATATCTGTTTTTGAATCGGGAATGTTTCAGGAAACAAAAAAGATGGATGTGCAGCGGGGCAATTTTTTTATGCTGTTTAGTAATAAAGAAAGATTCAAAAAGTACATCTTCAGTATTCTTATTGGCCTGCCCACCTGGTTTGTTATTGGAGTTCTGGTTACTTTTTCAAAAGAATTTGGAGAAAAATTCGGGATTACAGAGAAAATTGATTCAGGCAAAGCTATCATGTATGCGTATGCGGCCATTTCCATTGGTGATATATTAATTGGCTTTATCAGCCAATGGCTGAAAAGCAGGAAGAGAGCCTTATATCTTTTCTACTTTATTACTGCCGTATTCATGGTTTTGTTTTTTACAATTCAATGGAATGGCTCTGCACAAAAAATGTATTGGATATGTGCCGGTCTTGGCTTTGGCACCGGTTTCTGGGCCATATTTGTAACGATGGGTGCGGAACAGTTCGGTACGAACCTGCGGGCTACGGCTGCCACTACTATTCCTAATATGGTGCGGGGAATGCTTACGATTTTTATCCTTCCGCTTTTTAAATGGCTAAGGGGCATGGATGGGGTGGGCTATGTAAATGGCGGGATATATACAGCTATTATTATTATGGTCATCACCATTTTTGCGGCCATTATGACGAAAGAAACTTTTAATAAAGATTTGAACTTTGTTGAAAAATAATCAGTGCCAAAATTTCTTATCATACGTTTTTCTTCCATCGGTGATATTGTTCTCACTTCACCTGTCATCCGTTGCCTAAAACAACAAGTGCCGGATGCAATAGTACATTTTTTGGTAAAAGATTCTTTTCGTTCTGTGGTGGAGCACAATCCTTACATAGATAAATTACATGTACTGGCTCATAGCTGGGAGCTGATGATGGAGGAATTGAAAACTGAAGAGTATGATTACATTATAGATTTACATCACAACACTAAAACACTCCGGGTTAAAAATGCGTTGAAGAAAAAGTCATTTTCTTTTTACAAACTTAATATTCAAAAATATTTCTACACGGCTTTCAAACTGAATATGCTACCGAAGGTTCATATTGTTGACCGCTATTTAAAAACAGTAGAATCATTTGGTGTAAAAAATGATGGTGCAGGATTAGATTATTTTATTGCTCCGCAGGAAGAGATTAAGAAGCAGGATATTCCCGCCTCACATTCTGCCGGCTATATTGCCTGTGTTATTGGCGCAGCCCATTTTACCAAGCGATGGCCAATACATAAATGGAAAGAGTTTTGTGCCGTGATGGATCACCCAATTATATTATTGGGCGGGCCGGAGGATAAAGTAAATGGTGATGAGATTGCCGCAGTTGATTCAGTAAAAGTGTACAATGCCTGTGGTAAGTTTAAATTAAATGAAAGTGCTGATTTAATCAGAAAAGCAAAATTGGTTATCAGTAACGATACTGGTCTGATGCACATAGCTGCTGCATTTAAGCGGCCCATCATTTCTCTTTGGGGTAATACTGTTCCCTCATTTGGAATGTATCCATATTACGGAGAGTATATCCGTGCCACAGATAATGATATACTGCAAACGAATAAACTCTGGTGCAGACCCTGTTCTAAAATTGGCTATGATAAATGCCCGTTGGGGCATTTCAAGTGTATGGAAAAAATTGAAGCAGGTGAAGTAGTTAACAAAGCAAAGCAGCGGTTATAGTTCTGTTCCATCTATCAGTGTTGCTAATCTGTCCTGATCAAATGAGCTTCTCAACCTGTATTTTTCAACCCATTCTTTTGCTTGTGTATTATTTTTCTCTTCTATGTAAGTTGCAATTAACTCAAGCATCCCGTCTTCAAAATCAGGCATGTTTTTCATCAGTCTCTCCAGGCTGATTTTCGCATTGGCATCATCTTCTTTCAGGTTATAAATGAGATAGCGGTAGTAATCCAGGAAAGGATCTTTGTTGATCATTTTGTCCATCTCGTTTATTCCATTCAGAGCCTTGTCGTATTCCTTTTTAATGATAAAGCCATCAAGGAGAAGCAGGTGCATATTCGCCTCATCCGGATATAGTTTTTCGTATTCTTCAATAGCTGCTGCATATTCATCCTCATCGTCAAGCCCGGAAGAAACCAAAACATGAATAATCTGCACAGCCCTCATTTTTTGCACCTGGGCAGGCAGGTTTTTGTAAATTTCTGATGCCTCAGTGTATTTGCCTTCATTCATTAGCTTTCTCATTTCGGGCAATTTTTTGATCCACTGATCTTCAAGGGTTGTTGTCTTTTTGTCAACCAAATCTTTCATTTGTACATAAATACCTTTAATCGTTTCTGAAAGGTATTCGCCGGAAGTGTAAACAAAGATGTCGGCAATTTTAATGCTGCCACCAGTTCTTGTCAGTTCTATATCATGATAATTCAGGCTGCCATCATCATATAACCTGAAAAGCACATAATGTTTGTTGCTTTTTTCATATTGTTTTACCAACTGGTAGGTTCCTTTTTTTGAAATTGATTTTACAATAGCACTGCCAATTTTCATGCTTTGCTCCACACCTGCGCCAAAAGACCTCGCATCTTTGCCCGAACCTAGCCCGGCCTTTTTAAAAAATTCGGTCTTCGCTATTGCTTCGTCCATAAAATCAGCATTCCTTCTTTCAATAGAGCTTTCTAATTTTTGGGCAAATTCTTTGGCTTCAGCGGCTGTAACTGGTTTTTGTTCTTGCTTACAGGATATAAGCAGAAGAATTATCGATAAGAAAAAAAGAGAACTCTTGTTGCAGAAAAAAAGTAGTTTCATGTTGTTAGCTTTCATTGGTAAAGATAATAAAGTCGTATATGCAGCGGTATCTTGCTATGGTTTATTTTCTTGGCACTTTTTTTAGTTTGCATGGGCAAACAAATTCCTTTATTGATTCATTCAGGGTTTGGGAAGATGTAAAGGTTACGATCGATAAACCTGCTAATTTCTCAAACCATAAGAAAACTATCGTCATTTTTTTTGCATTGCCAAACGGCAATACCACAGAGCAAACGATGGGTAAAAAAATGCAGCCGGGTGATGATTGGCATTTTGATATCCAGCATATAAGGGCACAAACAAAATTTATAAGACAACAAGTAAGGGGAAAGAATTTTGTTGTAATCTATCTTGAAAATAGTTATAAAAGCTGGCCCTTGTGGAAACAAAAGCATCCGGATTTTAGCAGCAGGATTCCACATTTGGTGGATTCACTTGCTGGATTGATTAATGCGAAGCGAAAGGACATTTACCTGAATGGGCATAGTGGGGGAGGTAGTTTTATTTTTGGCTACCTGGCAGGTGTGCAGGAAATTCCCGATGCTTTAAAACGAATAAGTTTTCTTGATAGTGACTATGGGTACGACAGCAGCTATTACCCCAAACTAAAAAATTGGCTGCAAAAAACTAAAGGAGCTTCACTAAATGTATTTGCTTACAACGATAGTATTGCTTTGTACAATGGCAAGCCTGTGGTGTCGGCTACCGGTGGCACCTGGTACAAGAGCCATATGTTATTACAGCATTTGCAAAAGGATTTTACATTTTTAAAGTCAAACTCTGACAGTCTTATCATTCATAAGAGTGTAGATAATAAAATTCATTTCTATTTTAAGCTTAATACAGACAGGGGTATTTATCATACCCAGCAAGTAGAATTAAATGGGTTTATCCACTCAATTTTATCTGGAACAAAATTCGATTCAAAGAAGTATAAGTATTATAAGGCCCGGGCATACATTAACCTTATTGAATAACTTTAGTAGTACAACTTGTTGTTTAAGTATGGGGATGGATAAAAACGATTCGCATCACTCCGGCGCAGCTTTTTTTTACCTGAAATTTATTGGTAGTCCGTCTGGAACAGCACTGGAAACTGTTTTTTAATTTTGCCTGTTTTCGGGAATCAATTTTTTCAAACAGATTTTTGTATTTCTGTAAACACACTTGCGTTAAAGCTTTTCGCTGGCCCTCCTGCACTTCTTTTAGTACTACCTGCATTATTATCTCCGGCACATCACTATTTTCTTTTGAAATTATTATTTTGCCATGCATCTGCCCCGTACCCAAATAGCTTTTGAAAAGACGTTCTTGAATATACCTGGCCAGGTTATCGGCACCAACCGTATCACGACCAACAGATACCGTCCCGATTTCATCTACAGAAACTTGTAGGATTTTTTCTGCAAAAAATTTTTCTTCCGCCGAAGCAGTAACACTGCTTATAGCTATTATAATTGAAAGCAACAGTTGCATGGTATATAGCTCAGTCTTTGCAGTTGACAAGATAATAAGAAAATCATTGCATTTCACTCAGCTCCAGCCAGCGAAGTTCCTTTTCATCGAGTAAACGGGTTATTTCACCAATGCGCAGAGAAAATTTTTGTAATTCTTCAAAGGGAGTATCACTATTGTTCAATTTATCGGTAACTGTTTTTTTTTCTTTTGTCAGTTCAGCAACTTCTTTTTCCAGTAGTTCGAACTCCCTTTTTTCTTTGTAGGAGAGTTGTTTTTTTTGTGTGGTAACAGTAACCGGTCGTTCGTTATCTGTCTTTTCTGTATCATTTTTTGTGCGGTCATCCATAATATTCCCGGATGGTTGTTCTCCGTTCAATACAGATTGGCGGTACTGTGTATAGTTTCCGGGATAATCCCTGATAACGCCGTTGCCTTCAAAAACAAATAAATGATCAACCAGCCTGTCCATAAAATACCGGTCATGCGATACAATTAGTAAACACCCCGGAAACTCACTTAAAAAATTCTCCAGCACCCCAAGTGTCGGCAGGTCTAAGTCATTGGTGGGTTCATCCAATATCAGAAAATTTGGATTGCGGAATAAAATAGAAAGCAGGTGTAGCCTTCTTCTTTCTCCACCACTTAATTTACTGATGTAGGTATATTGTTTTTCCGGGTCAAATAAAAATAGTTGAAGAAACTGTGCAGCACTTAAGGTGCCGCCACTTGCCAATGGGAAATGTTCTGCAATATCTTTTACGAATTCGATAACCCGCATATCTTCTTTTACTACCAGCCCCTGCTGCGAATAGTTGCCAAAGATGACAGTGTCGCCTATATTTACTTTGCCACTATCTGGTTTTTCAATTCCCTGCAGTATATTGATAAAAGTGGACTTACCGGTGCCATTTTTCCCGGCGATGCCAATACGTTCACCTTTTTTGAAAGAATAATCAAAGCCCTTCAGTAATATTTTTTCGCCGTAGCTTTTATATAGCTTTTTTAGCTCTGCAATTTTTCCGCCCAGGCGGTTCATCTTCATATCTAACTGTACCTGTTCGTCAATAATTTGCTGCTTGGCTTTTTTTTCTACTACATAAAAATTGTCCTGGCGGCTTTTACTTTTGGTAGTTCTTGCTTTGGGTTGCTTACGCATCCATTCCAGCTCCCGGCGATAAGTATTTTTTGCTTTATCAATACTGGCCATATCGTTTTCTATCCGGGCTGTTTTCTTTTCTAAGTAGTTTTGATAGTCGCCTTTGTGTACATAAATATTACTGCCTTCCATTTCCCATATCTCCGTGCAGGCTGCATCTAAAAAATAACGGTCGTGGGTTACCAGCAGCAGCGTTATATTTTCTTTATCAAAGTAATGTTCCAGCCATTCTACCATTTCCACATCGAGGTGGTTGGTGGGTTCATCCATAATCAGCAGCACATGTTTGTGTTCAAAACCAATATCAATCAATGTCTTGGCAAGGGCTACTCTTTTTCTTTGTCCGCCGCTTAATGATTTTACGGGCTGTTGTAATTGATGAATATTTAATTTATCCAGCACCTGTTTTACTTTGGCATCAAAATCCCAGGCACCGAGGTCGTCCATTTTTATAATGGCATCACTTAGTTTATCGGGGTCGCCATCTTCGCCCAGCAATTCATATTCTTTTATCGCATTGATGATAGGGTGGTTGTGAAAGAAAATATTATCAAGCACTGATTTATCTTCTGCAAATGACGGCTCTTGCTCCAGCAGTACCACATCCACATCTTTATTGATCCAGGCTTTGCCTTCGTCAGCGGTTTCTTTGCCCGCCAAAATTCTTAATAAAGTGGATTTTCCGGTACCATTTCTGGCCACCAGGGCTATTTTATCGCCTTCTTCTATATTAAAGGAAATGTTTTCAAAAAGTGGCTGAATGCCGTAACTCTTGGTCAATCCCTCAACGGAAACATAATGCATGGCGCAAAGATAACCCTAACGGCCCGCAAGATAGATAAGCAGGCAAAGAAATGCAGTGGCGATGATAATTGCGATAAGTGAATACTTTTCACGGCGTTCTTTTTTCTTTGTTTTTTGTGAAAATGCAGTTACCAGTTGCCGGGCTGTTTCATCTTCACCGGCAAGTTTATTTAATTGTACCAGAATATCTTTTATATACATTTTTGGTAAAGGACGCATTGTCTGGAAAGTAATGGTGATAATCTGCCTGGTGATGTCCGGTTCGTTGAATGCTTTTAACTGCTCAATTGTTGAATCGGGGATAAGGCCAAGTATATATTGTTTCAGCCCTTCTTTGTCCATACGGAAAACATCGATGGTGGAGACATACTTTTCTAATTCCAATGACTGGAGTAATACAGCTACCGGTGTAATAACGGCTTCCTTTTTTCTTTTACCAATACTTTGCTCATACCATCGCTGTTGCAGGTAATATTCTTTTTTAGCAGGATTGGTGAGTACTTCGTAGGCCTCTTTGATTGCTGTGAACTGTGCAGTGGCATACGGATCATTTTGATTTTTATCGGGGTGATATTGCAATGCCAGCCTCCGGTACGCCTTTTTAATCTCCGGCAGGGTGGCCGAAGGCTGCAAACCGAGTAGCTGATAATAATCTTTCAGGTGCATACTGGCAGCGAAGTTAGGGGTTGAAATATTGTTTACTTTTTAGCTTTTTATCGGCTGCTTACAACCACTTAACATTCAGAATGGTCATGTATGTTCAATTAAGTTTACTTTTAGGTTGCTGAATTTTACTGTTAAAAAATAATTGTTATGGATAATAATACTAAAAATGATCGTCGTGAGTTTCTGAAAACAACGGGTAAAGCTGGCCTGGCTGCAGGATTATCATTAACTATTTTACCGGCATTGGCTACCGAAAGCGGCCAGACAGTAGAAGGTGTGAAGGGATTGAATTTTTTCGGTGAAAACATTCCTTATACGCAGCAACCACTGGCTTATGGTTATGCAGATCTGGAACCTGTTATTGATAGCATGACGATGGAGATTCACTATTTAAAACATGCAGCAGCCTATGCAAAAAATCTGGCTGATGCAGTTGCAGCCGAAGGGGTTGATAGTAAAAAGATCAGTCTTACTGCCTTGCTGGCTGATATAGGTAAATATTCGGCTAAGATGAGGAACAATGCAGGTGGGCATTACAACCATGAGTTTTTCTGGAAAAGTATGCAGAAGCCCTCACCTATTTCTACACCTACGGGCGGCTTGTTGAAGCAGATTGAAAAAGACTTAGGTTCTTTAGGGGCTTTTAAAACACAGTTTAC
>JAYVKT010000519.1:0-5084 GCA_043768195.1 Chitinophagaceae bacterium
AACGGATATGGGCTATGATAAGAAAACTATCCACCTGGAGATTTATGGGTAACTGCTGATAACGATTTCTGTCAGCAATTATTAATTAGTAATTATTAATTATTAATTAATAATTAATCCTGCTTATATTCGTCAAAACGATAAAGTATGGGTGCATCTTCGCTCATCGTACTGATTATTGCTGCCATTGCCTTCTCTGGCATTGCTATCCTCGTTTCAAAATTTGTGCTGAAAGCCACCACCAATAAACAAAAAGGTGAGCCGTATGAGTGTGGAATTCCCACCCAGGGAAAAACATGGACACAATTAAATGTAGGCTATTATTTATTTGCCCTCATATTCCTGATTTTTGATGTGGAGCTTGTTTTCTTATACCCCTGGGCGGTTGTCGCCAAGAGTATGGGCTGGGTAGCATTAGTAGAAATCGTTATTTTCTTTTTTATTTTATTCATGGGCTTTTTATATGCTCATAAGAAAGGTGCATTGAAATGGCATTAAGAACAGCCTCCCCAACCCCTCCACAAGAGGGGCTTTGTATGGCACAAAGCCAGATTAAATGAAGAGTAAAATTGATTTTGAATTTTTAACTTGAGTAATGTCTCTAACATACAAAACGACCCAAATCCCTCCCCTTCGGGGAGGTTAGGAGGGGCTGCTTTTCCCGGCGATGTTCACAATATTGGTGGCACTGACATTGCGTTGAGCAAACTCGACGACCTTATTAATTGGGCAAGGTCAAACTCTTTATGGCCTCTCACCTTTGCCACCAGTTGCTGCGGTATAGAAATGATGTCAACGGCTGGTGCTAAATACGATTTTTCAAGATTTGGTTTTGAAGTGGCAAGAGCTACTCCCCGGCAAGCCGATGTTATTATTATAGCCGGAACGATAGTAAATAAAATGGCTCCTGTCTTAAAAAGACTGTACGACCAAATGGCTGACCCAAAGTATGTAATTGCAATGGGTGCCTGTGCTATAAGCGGCGGGCCTTTTTTTTATAATACCTATTCTGTTGTAAAAGGTGCTGACCACATTATTCCGGTGGATGTGTATGTGGCAGGTTGTCCGCCAAGACCGGAAGCATTACTTCATGCTTTGATAACATTACAGGAAAAAATAAAGAGTGGATTGACAAGAGAACAAATAAAAGCACCAAACCTCCCGAAATAATCGGGAGGCTTTAGTCTCTTAAAGTATTGAATTAACTAATGACTACAGAAGAACTTAAAATAAAAATTGCCGAACTGTTTCCCACTGCCACTTATGAAGAAGGTGGCGAATGGCTTACTATTAATATAGAACCGAAAGACTGGCTATCATTTGCACAACAGCTTCGCAATGATGAAGCATTATTTTTCAATTTTCTTTTCTGCCTCACTTGTATTGATTGGTCACAGACCCCTGCGGGGAAGACGCACCTGACAATGGTGTATCACCTGACTTCAACTAAGTACAGGCATAATATTGTTATCAAATCAAAATTGGACAGGAGCAATCCTGAAATTGAAACAGTTTCTCATATCTGGAGAACTGCTGAATTTCATGAAAGAGAAGTGTATGAAATGTTTGGGGTGAATTTTTTAAACCATCCCGATCTGCGATTACTGATACTTCCCGACGGATGGGAAGGAAAGAACCCGATGCGAAAAGATTTTGAAGACCCGGTTAATATGATAAAGCTGTAGGACGGCCCCTCCTAACCTCCCCGATGGGAGGAATGGCGAAACACAAGGCTAGCTTATTTGGAAAGTAAAATTGAATTTGATATAGATGTAATTTTCGAATATAAAATAATAAACGACCCAGTTCCTTCCCATTGGGATTCCTGCAAAGGAACGAACGAAGTTCAAGGATGGGCTTTTGTATGTATAGGGAAACACAAATAATAAACGACCTTAATCCCTCCCCTTCGGGGAGGTTAGGAGGGGCTGTTGGTGATGGCGATATGATAATTAATGTAGGACCCCAACACCCCGCCACCCATGGTGTGCTTCATCTTGTAATTACACTCAACGGCGAAACCATTAAAAAAGTTGAGCCTCACCTTGGATACATTCATCGCTCCATAGAAAAAATGTGTGAGAGCCTTAGCTACCGGCAGTTTATTTATGTTACCAGCCGGATGGATTATTTGTCGGCACATATTAATAACCATGCCTGTGCGATGTGTGTTGAAAAAGGATTGCAGGTAGAAATTCCCCCAAGGGCACAAGTAATAAGAGTGCTAATGGATGAACTGACAAGAATTGCATCGCATGAACTCTGGTGGGGAGCTATGGCAATGGATGTAGGTGCCTTCACTCCTTTCTTTCATGCTTTCAGAGAAAGAGAAAGCATCAATGATATAATGGAAGAAACCTGTGGGGCAAGATTAACCATGAACTACATGGTCCCCGGCGGCGTGATGCAGGATATTCATCCCAACTTTCAAAAGAGAGTAAAAGAATTTATACAATTATACAAAAGCAAGATCCATGAATATGATGAAATGGTAACCGGCAATATTATTTTCCAGAGCAGGATGAAAAATGTTGGCCGTTTATCTGCTGAAGATGCTATTTCGTATGGATGTACCGGCCCAACTGCAAGAGGAAGCGGCGTTAGTTGTGATATTAGAAAATATTATCCCTATGAAGTGTATGACAAAGTTGAGTTTGATGAAGTGCTGGAAACAGGTGGTGATTCATTTGCCCGTTATATGGTTCGGGTAAGGGAGATGCAGCAATCCATCCGCATTATTGAACAACTGATTGATAATATTCCTGAAGGTGATTTTTTGACAAAAACAAAAGCTGTATTAAAATTACCAAAAGGAGAATTTTATACCAGAGTAGAAACGGCCCGTGGCGAACTCGGTGTATATATTGTAAGCGAAGGGGGAACAACGCCGTACAGAATTAAATTCCGTTCACCGGGGTTTTCGAATCTTTCTGTTCTTGACCATATTGCCCGTGGTAGTAAGCTGGGAGATTTGGTAGCGATGATGGGAACATTGGATTTGGTGATACCGGATATTGATAGGTAAAACCCCCTGTCCCCCTAAAGGGGAGACTTAGATCGATGAGTTCTTATTTATTATAATTAGTGCCAAAGGAAAATAATGTGATAGCCCCGGAGGGGCTGAATGTTAGTAGCCCCCGATAAAATCGGGGGAAAGAAAACAAAGAATGTATTACGAACCCCTACGGGGTTCAAGAATGTAGAAAATATAAATTAGGGACACATCCCAGTCTGGGCGGGGCGAATTGAGTGAACTGAATGCTTTAGTGAACCGGGGTGAGTTGATGCTATGAAAACGGGACGTACAAGTGAGTGACACAACAGCCGATGCCATGAAAAACAAATGCTGGCTAAATAAAAAACGGAACCTGTTTGAGAGAATTGAGATTCTTTAAAATTAAAACGACTAAAATTCCCCTTTAGGGGATAGGGGTATGTGGAGCTTTTCTAACATAGCGAACAACTTACATGATTGGTTGAGCAACAACTTCAACCCAACAATTACATTGATCATTGAAATGGTTATTGCCGGTGTTGCTGTTATTAGTTTATTCGCCATGCTGGGATTGATACTGGTAATAATGGAAAGAAAAGTATCTGCATGGATGCAAATACGATTAGGGCCAAACCGTGTCGGGCCAAAAGGAATGTTGCAATCTTTTGCCGATACCTTAAAACTATTAGTAAAAGAAGGGTTGACACCGAATGGTGCTGACAAATTAATGTTCAACCTTGCTCCTTTTATTGCGATGATAGTAGCCATGTTGCTGATGGCACCGATTGCCTTTGCAAAAGATTTTCAATTGTGGGATTTGAATATTGGTGTGTTATATGTTTCTGCTGTTTCATCACTGATGGTCATTAGTATTTTAATGGCTGGCTGGTCGAGCAATAATAAATATTCACTGATGGGTGCCATGCGGAGTGGTGCACAGATCGTCAGTTATGAATTATCCGCTGGTCTTTCTGTATTAGCTGTAATAGTAATGACGGGTAGTTTGCAGGTTTCTGACATTATCGAATCGCAAAGAACTGGTTGGTGGATATTCAGAGGGCATGTTCCGATGATAATAGCTTTTGTCACTTTTATTATTGCTGTTACTGCCGAAACCAACAGGGCACCTTTTGATTTGGCAGAAGCTGAATCAGAATTAACCGCAGGCTTTCATACCGAATACTCAGGAATGAAGTTCGCATTGTTCTTTTTGGCTGAGTATGTGAATGTATTTATCGTTTGTGCAATAGGTGCTACATTGTTCCTCGGAGGTTGGATGCCTTTTCATATTGGCAACTGGACCGGTTTCAATCATGTAATGGATTATATTCCATCCAGTTTATGGTTCTTTGGAAAAACATTTTTCTTAATATTCGTCATCATGTGGTTCAGGTGGACATTTCCAAGACTACGAATTGACCAATTGCTTAACCTGGAGTGGAAATATTTATTACCTATCAGCATGATAAACTTATTGATTGTAACAGCGATGGCAATTTTGAAATGGCATTTCTAGCCCCCATCCCCTGAAGGGGAGTATGAGGGCTGAAAGAAAATATAGATTAATTGAATTTAAATTTCCCTTTAGGGGATAGGGGTATGTTTATAACGAAATACATAAAAGAAGTTTACAACGGAGTAAAGTCCCTGCTTGTCGGTATGAAACGGACAGGCTATTATTTTACTCATCATAAAGAGATCATTACACAGCAGTATCCTGACAATAAGGAAACGCTGAACCTGCCCGAACGTTTCAAAGGTGAAGTAGTGATGCCGCATGATGAAAAGAATGAACACCGGTGCACCGGTTGCCAGGCTTGTGAACTGGCCTGTCCCAATGGAACCATTAAAGTGATTTTTAAAAATGAACTGACACCGGAAGGCAAGAAGAAAAAAGCAATTGACAAATTAGTGTACCACCTGGAATTGTGTACAATGTGCAACTTATGTGTTGAAGCCTGTCCTTCTGATGCGATCGTTATGGCTCAAACATTTGAACATAGTGTGTTTGACAGAAATGATCTGACAAAAATTTTAAATAACCCGGGTTCTAAAATAATGGATGGAGTAGAATGATTACCGGCTCAAC